>DATBKN010000349.1:0-10664 GCA_036555845.1 Gemmatimonadaceae bacterium
GCGCAGTTTCTCGACGACGCGATCGTGGATGTCGCGACCTGGCTGGCGAATACGGGCCGGCGCGTGATCGTCGCCGGCACCGATACGGATTTCCGCGGCGAGCCGTTTGGCCGCATGCCGCAGCTCATGGCGGTGGCCGAACTGGTCGACAAGCTGCACGCCATCTGCGTGCTCTGCGGCGCTCCGGCGACGCGCAATCAGCGCCTCATCGATGGTGATCCGGCACCGTACGATTCTCCGACAATCATGGTCGGCGGACGCGAGGCGTACGAGGCGCGCTGTCGCGCCTGTCACATCGTCAGGAAAAAAGACGAGGGGCAGCGGACGCTGCCCCTCGAGTAGCGCTTGATGCTCAGGAGGGCTGAGCACCAAGGGACGTACAATCGTTAGGTGCCCTGCAACCTTCTGTAGAAGTTCGCGACACCCATCTGCAGGAACTGCTGCGGATCGATCTCGTAAAACTCGTTGTCCTTGTAGCGCCCCGTCAGCGGGAAGAACGGTGGTGAGTCGAAGTCGAGGCACGGGTCCTTCACTCGGTTTTCACCGAAGCCCGTGTAATTGCCGGAAAACGTCGCGTAGATCTTTCGCTGAATCACGCCGCCAGCCTGACTGATACATCCGCCTGATGTTTGCGCGTTGAAGCCCGCGAGGGATGTGCACAGGCGGCCAGCGTTCGCACCCACGCCGTAGAGCTCTGTGTACCAGCCACCCGTTGCACTGTAGACCCCCGACATCGAGACACCATGCAGGAAGAAGTCCTGATTGTCGTCCAGGAACCGAGCCGTCCCAGCGGCCGTACCGTTGATGAACTTCGGCCGGTTGATGGCATTGTCGGAGAGCGCCGTGTTATCGCCGGTGAGGATGCCTAACAAGTTCGTGCAGATGTTCGACAGCGTCCCCGGCGGCGAGGTGTAGGTGACATCGTCGATGAACTTGACCTCGCTCTGTGCAAATACGGTGGCGCGGCCGCGCACCACACCGCTCATGTAGATGTCGCCATTGACGTAGATGACGCCCTGGAAGTTCGGGTTGAGCGCGCGATGCAGCGGCCAGAGATAGGGCTGCTCGGCGAGCTGCCGATTCGTCGCGCCGGTGAAGGCGCCGATCGCACCGCCCGGATAGGGACGCCAGGCGCCGGAACGCTGCACGGCCGTGAACGTGGAGTCTTCGCCGCCCCAGCGCGCGAGGTCCGGGTTCGCGAAGCGCTCGCTTGGCATCAGATGCGGGTCACCCGCTGGATAGCAGCGCGCGCCAGCTCGTGTGAGAATTTGCGTGACAGTTTGATTGCGCAGGGCATCGGCATTCGCCGTGGCAACAGCGAGCGGCTGGCCTTGTCGCTGAAAGGTGACCTTCATGGAGTCACGGAACCAGAGCGATGCCGTGTTGTGCGCGTCGACAGGGATGAACCAGTTGTAATTCACGCCGCCGATGCTACGGTAGGTGTACGACGCGCCACACTGATTGCGGATGACGTAGCGGTACTTCTGGTTCGCCGCCAGGCCAGACGCGTACAGCGTGTTCGCGTCGACGTTGTACGGCCACTGCGATTTCGTTACGAAGGTATCGGCGCCCGCCGGCAACCCCAAGTTGCCGACGTTGCCGTCATAGATCTTGAAGAAGCCTTCCGTCGGATCGGTGACGTCGCCATCGCCATTCAGGTCGACCGCGACGAACTCCATGCGTGAGCCACCGCGAGTTGCCGTCGCAACCGGCGTGATGTTGTAGCCCGCCGTGTTCGCGAGCCCGATCATCTTGGTGAGCCACGCGTTCGTGGGATAGTTGATGCGGACGAAGTTCGGGTAGTTCCCTTTTTGGTATTGGGCGGAACCCGTGATCGAGGTGACCGCCGATACCGAGTCGGTATAAACCGGACCCGGCGGACCGCAGGATACCCAGTTCGTGTTGCTGTGCGCTCGGCCGCGGATGATTTCACCCGTCGTGTAGCAGAGACCCGCCTGCCACTGGTCGACGAAAACCGCGTACACGGCAAAGTTCTCCGCGAGCAGCTCCAGCCGGCGTACGTGCCGCGCGCCCGAGCTATCGGACGCGACGGCTACGAGGCTGACGGCCTTACCATATTGACCACTCGTCACACCTGAGAGGCCCGCGTACAGGTCAACGCTGACGAGCGGGATTGCCTGGCCGCCGACGGTGGTCGGCTTCAGGTTGCTCGCGAGCGTCACGTAGCCCGAATCCGGGAGGATGAGCGTCGTGTCGCGAGAGATCTGCGACTTCCCCATCGCCAGCGCCCATTCGGCAGCATAGCGATAGTCGCGTTCACGGTCGTAGAGCTTGCTCACGATTGTCGTGGTGCCGTTCATGTAGATGGCGGAGATCGCCAGCCCGCCTAACGCGAGCGTGAACAGCAGCACGAGCATCAGCGCGGAACCGCGCCTGTTCGAGAGCTTGGTGAGGGTCTTCCGGGTCATGCGGGGCTCCCGTTAGGGGATGACGACAATGGGTGCCGACACGATGTTTCCTTCCGTCGGCGAACAGTCTTGCGCGGCCACGCCATAGCGAACCGACGTGCCAGGGGCCGGCAGCACGAAGTCTTCGAACTGAACAACACCTCTACCCACGAGATCCATCGGCTCCGTGTAACCAGCGAGCAACGTGTCGCGGTAAATGACGTAGCGCTCCACGTCCTTCTCGCCCGTGTTCTCGTCGATCGACGGCGTCCACGTCACGCGCACAAGCGGCACCCCGGCGGGAACCAGGTAGACAGCCGTGACGCTGCCAGGATCGAGCGGCACGTCACCGCATGTTTTGCGGCCGACGAGACCCATGTTCATCATGCGAGTTCGCGACATAACCGAGCGTTTGTAGCTCGTCGTGTCGCCCGCCAGGTTCCAGTCATGGTAAACGCTGCGCACCGTGACCTGCACCGTGCGGATGGAGTCGGACACCGGGTCCGTCCAGAACATCGGCAGCTGCGCCGGGAGGATCGGAATCTGCGCGCCTAACGTGTCGACGCGCGTGTACGAGAAGAGCGGCTGTCCGGCCGGCAGCTCGATACCGCGTGTGACGATGACGATCGGTCCGTCATTGACGCGGCGGAACATGATCAGGTCGTTCGGCTGCGTCGTCGACGAATCGCTCGAGGCCCACAGCGAGATAGTCTCGGCGCCACTCAAAGCGCCGTTGGTCTTGCGATACGTATAATCGGGATACGAGACAGCGCTGAGCGGCAGCGTGATCGCGCTGGACGTCGTGATCGCGTCCGTGAGTGCGACCGGAACGTTGGGGTCGTAGTGCACGGCCGCGACGTCGCCGGTATCGGTCGTCACGAGATTGGAGTTGAACGTGACAGCGAACGCCGCTGCCATCACGATCTTCGGCTGCACGCGCGGAATGCCTAGCGAGAGCACCATCCCTTCCGTGCCGATGCCGATGTTACGCACCTCGCGGTCGAGGGTGTTCTGCGCGAAGCGCGCGGTGAGCAGCGCGTCGGCGCGGCCCATGTCAGCCGTCACGGCGCGCGTCTGCACCTTGAAGAACGGCACGGCTGACGCAAATACCAGCACGGTCAACGTTAGGCCGAGCAGGAGCTCGGCGAGCGTGAAGCCCCGCCGCGCCTGAACGAGGCGCCCCTGAGTGTGAAGTGTCGTGGGCATGCGTGGCTCTCCTAGAATCGCGCGATAGCCGTCGTCTTCGTGATCGGCTTTGACATGCGTGGATGCGTCACCGTCACCGTGAAGTGCCAGTGATCGTATGTGGCGTTGTTGGTGCGTATTCCCTGCGTGGTGCGCGTGAAGCAGCCGGCGCTCGCGGGGAGGCAGCTGAGATTCACCTCAGTGGCGATCCAGGTGGTGCCCAGCGTCAAGTAGTTGCGATCGACCTTGATGTCTTCCAAACGCTGCGTGGCGAGATCCAGTGCGGTATTCGACAGCAGCGTCATCCCGTTCGTGCGCGAGAAGCGCCGGAAATACTCCGCCGTCGAGAGCAGGACGCCGCCCAGAATGATGAGCGCGACCATGAGCTCGATGAGAGTGAAACCCTTACGCCCGCCGTTAGGCCTGCGCGTCATAGACTTGTCCTCCGCCAGGTGCTGCCGTTGTTGCGCCACGCTTCGGTGCGGCCGGACGACTGCGTCAGGATGAGCGCCCGCTGATTCTCCGGCGGGCAACGCGCCGAGCAGATGTAGATGCTTAGGTCGGTCGACGAAGCGCCGTCACGCAGGAACGCGATGGCTGGGAGACCGAACACGGTGGCCATGTTTGCGCCGGTGACCGGTGACGTCGGATTCGCCGTGCCGGGGACTTTCGCCGTCGGCATGACGAACTGCGCCCCTTCCTCGAGCGGCCTGACGCGAATGCGCTCACCCGCGTCGTACGTGTAGCTGTTATTGGAGTCTTCGATAACGAACATGCGCCGTCCCGCCACCCAGAACACGATGAGGATGTTCGTCTGGCGCATGATTGCCTGGCGTTGCGACGTCTGCAGCACTGCGCGCGTTACTCGCGCCGCCGCGTCCGCGCGATAGCGCTGGTAGTTGAGACGCGGTACGGCCATGCCCGTGATGATGCCCACCATAATGAGCACCACGCACAGCTCGATGATCGTGAAGCCGCTACGCGCCGCCCGGACCCACGAGGGGTCCCGTGTGCGCATAGTCTTCACTCGTAAGGCGGATGCTGCCATTGCTACCTCCGAAATCGCGTCCCGCGTTGCGACGTTGCGGTGTTGCGGCACCTGCGTCCTACAGCGTTACCGCACTGCACACCGCGTCCGTCGATAGACGAGACGTTCGAGAGCCAAGTTACCGCTCCTGGAGTACCCGTTTGTCACGTGCTGGACCGGCGCCATCACTTACTCTGCCAGCCGCATTGCAATGTGACGTATACGGTCACTCGCACGTCTCTGAGTAACGCATGATCGAGACCACAACTGGATCTTCTTTGTGGGCATTGTAGCTGCGCTCCTGCCTAACCCTGCGCGGCTCTTTCGGCTTCGCGCTGCAATCCGCGGACGTCACGCGGTTGAAGCGTGCGCTGATTGGGCCGCTGTCACACGCCTCTGCGAAGAGCAGCCGGTGCATCTCGCCGTGCTCGATGTTTTCTCGTCAGGCAGCATGAGCCTCGAGCCGCTGCGTCAGCTGAAGCGTCGCTTCCCCAGGCTGAGCACCGTCGTATATATCGATGTCTCAGCGGAGCGCGCGCACGATCTCTTCGACGCGGGACGCTCCGGCGTGGATGGCTTGATCGTCGCCGATCGCGACGACGACCCGCGCGCCATGGCCCTCATCCTCGAGCAAGCCGAGGCCCGCGGTGTGGCGGCGCAACTGCGAACTGCGATGGGCCAGTGGCGCCCATTGGTTCGCGACGCCGTGCTGATCGCGGTCACGCGCGCGCACGAGCGCCTAACGACCGATGCCGTGACGCGCACACTCTCCGTGAGCCGTCGTATCCTCGCTCGCCAGCTGGCGGATGCCGGGCTCCCGACCCCCCAGCGCTTGCTCACCTGGGGACGCCTCATCGTCGCCGGACACTTGCTCGAAGACACCGAGCGCAGTGCTGACGGCGTCGCGTACGCCCTGCACTTCCCGTCCGGCAGCGCCTTCAGAAACACATGTCAGCGCTACCTCAAGGCGACCCCGTCAGAGATCCGCGCGAACGGCGGTGCCGGCTGGGTGATCAACCGCTTCCTTACTCCTGAGTCGCACGAAGGGCTGCCAGACGAAGAGCAGGACGAAGTCGCCGCGTAGCTTAGCCCTACCATATTGTTGCGCCCGGGAGCGCCGCCGAGCCTGGTGGCGCTTTTTCTTTTTGTTGACGCTTTTTCCGCGCTTCCCTACCTTGGCGCGCCGAACCCCGATGCCAGAGCCCCTCCCCGGATCCCCAAGCCCCGCGTGCTTCTAGTCGGCCTGACCGGCAACATCGCCAGCGGCAAGTCGACTGTTGCCCGCCTGCTCTCCGAACGAGGCGCGACGATCATCGACGCCGACGTACTGGCTCGGCGCACGATCGATCCTGGAACTCCAGCCCATGCCGCGATCGTCGAACGCTGGGGGAATGCCGTGCTCTCGCCTGACGGGAGCATCGACCGCGACGCGTTGCGGCACATCGTCTTCGGCACACCGGCCGAGCTCGAAGCGCTCAACGACATCGTCCATCCGCATGTGCGCACGATGCGCGATGAGCTCGTCGAGCAGGCGCGCGCGCGCGGCGACCAGATCGTTGTCTGCGATATCCCGCTGCTCTTCGAACGCGGCCTCGTGGATGACTTCGATCGCATCGTCCTTGTGGATGCGCCGCGCGAGTTGCGGCTCGAGCGTCTGGTGCGCGAGCGCAAGCTCTCGCACGCGGACGCCATGGAGATGATCGCCGCGCAAATGCCGTCCGAGCTCAAGCGCGCGCGGGCCAACTACGTCATCGACAACACATCAACGCTGCAGGCTCTCTCCCAGCGCATTGAGGAGATTTGGAGGGAATTGCAGCGAGATGCTCAGGCTATCAACGCCAGCGTCGCTTGACACCAAACTCGTCCTAGCTGAAGCTGTCGGCAGTCAGCTGGCAGCCGTCGGCCGACAGCTGGCCTTTCCATTACCTCAAACGCCTAGGAAGATCCGTGGCCAATATCCCTGCTGACCTGCGCTATACGAAGGACCATGAGTACGTGAAGCCAAGCGGCGACCCTAACGTGGTCATCGTCGGCATCACTGATTTCGCGCAGGGCGAGTTAGGCGATGTCGTTTTTGTGGATCTGCCCAAGGTCGGACGCAAACTCGCCGAGCATGACGTCTTCGGAACGATCGAGGCAGTGAAAGCTGTATCGGAGCTTTACTCGCCCCTCGCGGGAGAAGTGACGGAGGTCAATGCAAAGCTGGATGGCGAGCCGTCACTCGTGAACAACGATCCCTATGGCGAAGGGTGGATGATCAAGATGAAAGTCGCGAATGCGACGGGTCCGTCGTTGCTCGATGCTGAGGCGTATAAGAAGGTGATCGGACAGTAGGCTTTGAGACCTTAGTCGCTGACTCTTAGCTCTGAAGCAACCCATCCCCCGAAGAGCTAAGACCTGAGAGCTAAGAGCTATACACTTCAATCGGCGGACACGAACAGACCAGATTCCTGTCCCCGTACGCGTTGTCGACGCGCGCCACTGCCGGCCAGAACTTCCGCTCGCGCGTCCACGGCGCCGGGAAAGCCGCTCGCTCGCGTCCATAGGCATGGTCCCACGTGTCGCTCACCACGGCTTCGACAGTGTGCGGCGAGTGCTTCAGCGGATTGTCCTCGCGATCGAGGACCCCCTTCTCCACTTCCTCGATTTCACCGCGGATGGAGATCAGCGCATCGCAGAAGCGGTCCAGCTCCGCCTTCGACTCGCTTTCCGTCGGCTCGATCATGAGCGTTCCCGCGACCGGGAAGGAAACAGTCGGCGCGTGGTAGCCATAGTCGATCAAGCGCTTGGCGATGTCCTCCACCTCGACGCCTGACGAGGCCTTCACGCCGCGCGGATCGACGATGCACTCGTGCGCGATGAGACCATTCCTTCCTTTGAATAGAACCGGATAGTGCGGTTCCAGGCGCTTGGCCACGTAATTCGCGTTGAGGATCGCCACCTTTGTGGCTTCGGTGAGTCCCTCGCCGCCCATCATCTTGATGTACATCCACGAGATTGGCAGGATCGACGCGGATCCCCATGGAGCTGCTGACACGGCGCCTAACGCGGTGCGTCCGCTCTGCGGGATGATCGGGTGGCCCGGGAGAAACGGCGCCAGGTGCGCCGCGACACCGATCGGTCCCATCCCAGGCCCACCACCGCCATGCGGAATGCAGAACGTCTTGTGCAGATTGAGGTGGCAGACGTCGGCGCCGATGTCGCCGGGGCGCGACAGGCCAACCATGGCGTTCATGTTCGCGCCGTCCATGTAGACCTGACCGCCGTGTTCGTGCACGATCTCGCAGACGGTGCGAATCCCTTCCTCGAACACGCCGTGCGTCGACGGGTACGTCACCATGAGCGCCGCCAGCCGCTCACGGTGCTCCGTGGCTTTTGCGCGCAGATCCTCGAGATCGATGTCGCCTGTCGCGGTGGTCTTTACGACCACGATGCGCATGTTCGCCATGGCCGCGCTCGCCGGATTCGTTCCGTGCGCGCTCTGCGGAATGAGGCACACGTCACGGTGCGTGTCCCCGCGCGCGTCGTGATACGTTCGGATGGCCAGTAAGCCGGCGTACTCACCCTGGGAGCCCGCGTTAGGCTGCAACGACACCGCGGCAAAGCCGGTGATCTCCTGCAGGTCCTGCTCCAGCGACCTGAAGAGATCCTGATAACCTCGCGCCTGGTCCACGGGGGCGAACGGATGCATGCGCCCAAACGCAGGCCACGTCACGGGGACCATTTCCGCCGTGGCATTGAGCTTCATGGTGCACGAGCCCAACGAGATCATCGAGTGCACCAGCGACAGGTCGCGCGACTCCAACGTCCTGATGTAGCGCAGCATCTCGTGTTCGGCGTGGTAGCGGTTGAACACGGGATGCGTCAGGAACGCGCTCGTGCGCGCAAAGCGTTCGTCGTAGCGTGAATCGACGTCTCGCGTCACGCCCACGACAGGGAAGGGCGCTGGACCGTTGTGCAGCGCGGCCAGCAATTCGCCGAGCGCCATGTCGTCCACCGTCTCGTCCAGCGCGATGCCGATCGTCGTCTCGTCGAGCTTGCGAAGGTTGATGCGCCGTTCCCGGGCGGCCGCCAGCGCTGCGTCAGCGGTCACGCCGTTGAGCGCAATGCACACCGTATCGAAGTAGTCGTTATGAACCACGCGGTGTCCCAGCGATTCGGCGCCGGACGCCAGCAACGCGGCATAGCGATGGACGCGACGCGCGATGCGCGTGATCCCCTCCGGCCCGTGCCACACCGCGTACATGCTCGCCATCACGGCGAGCAGAACCTGCGCCGTGCAGATGTTGCTCGTCGCCTTCTCTCGTCTGATATGCTGCTCGCGCGTGCCTAACGCCATGCGCAAGGCCGGCTTGCCGTGGGCGTCGCGTGACACGCCGATGATGCGTCCCGGCATGGAGCGCTTGAACTGGTCTTTTGTCGCGAAGAAGGCGGCGTGCGGTCCGCCGTACCCCATCGGAACGCCGAAGCGCTGCGAGTTCCCTACGGCGACGTCGGCGCCCCACTCCCCTGGTGGGGTGAGCAGCGCCAGGGCGAGCAGATCGGTCGCCGCGATCACGAGCGCATTCTGCGTGTGCGCCCGGTCGCACACCTCACGATAGTCGTAAATGGCACCGTCCGTCGCGGGATACTGCAGGATCACCGCGAAGACGCTGGCGTCGAATTGCGTTTCACGCACGTCACCAACTACGACCTTCCATCCCCGCACGCCAGCGCGCGTCTTGACGACGTCGATTGTCTGCGGGTGGCAGTCGCTCGCGATGAACACGGTGTTCTTTTGTTCGCTGCCGCGCACAGCGTGAGCCAGGGCTACACCCTCAGCTGCTGCAGTGGCTTCGTCCAACAACGACGCGTTGGCGATCTCCATCCCCGTTAGGTCCATCACCATCGTCTGGAAATTGAGGAGGGCTTCCATGCGCCCCTGCGCAATCTCCGACTGATACGGCGTGTACGCCGTGTACCAGCCCGGATTCTCCAGAACGTTGCGTTGTATGACCGGCGGCACGAGCGTGTCGTGGTATCCCAGACCGATGTACGAACGAAAAACGGCGTTGTTCGCCGCGATTCCTGCGATCTCGTTGAGCACATCATGCTCGGTACGCGGCGCGCCAATCCGCAGCGGCGTTCGCAACCTGATTCCCGCCGGTACGACGGCATCAATGAACGCGTCGAGCGAGTCGTATCCCACAACGTCCAGCATCTCCTGGACATCCGTGGGCGAAGGGCCGATATGGCGTCGAACGAAGGAGTCGCTGTCGGTCAGCAGGGTGGGCGGCGAACTGATTGTCATGGCGCAAAAAAGAAGGCGGTCGAGGCCCGTTTCAGTAGGCAGACGATTCGAAGAACGCCGGCGACCAATGCGGAACGGGCCGAGCGGAAACGTAGCGCGCGGCCGCGGGCGCGTGCTAGCCTATTTCCGCATGCGCTGGCGCTTGTACGTGACGGAACCGCTCGATGGCGCCGACAACATGGCGCTCGACGAAGCGTTGCTCATCCGCGCGCGCAGTTCAGACGAGTGTGTGCTGCGCGTTTACGCGTGGACCGCTCCAACACTTTCGCTGGGTCGGCATCAGCGAGCCGTGGGGGTGTTCGACCGTGCCGCTACGGCCAGCGTCTCTGTCGTCAGGCGCCTAACGGGCGGCCGAGCCGTGCTGCACCATCGCGAGGTGACGTATAGCGTGACGGCGCGGGCCGATCGCGGCGACACCCTGCGCGCCTCATACTCGGCGATCAACGGCATCCTGCTCGACGCCCTGCAACGCCTGGGTGTTCGCGCCGCGCTGGCGCAACCGACAACCAAGCGACTCCCGCCGCCAGGCAGCGCGCCGTGCTTCGAGCTTCCCGCCGCCGGCGAGATTGTGCTCGGCGAGCGCAAACTCGTCGGTAGCGCGCAGCTGCGCGACGGCAGCGCCTTTCTACAGCACGGCTCCATCCTGATCGACGACGACCAGAGTCGCGTCGCCGAGCTGAGCGCCGCGGCGATCCCCGCGAGCGCGCCGGCCGCAACGCTGCGCGAGGCGCTCGGTCGCGCTCCAACGCTGCAC
>DATBKN010000350.1:0-4926 GCA_036555845.1 Gemmatimonadaceae bacterium
GCGGCGATGATCGTCGCGCTCACCACGCGCGGCCCAGGGCAGGACGTCAGCTCGCTCGCCATCGAAATGGCTTGGGCGAGCGTGATCGGAAGCGCGCTCGTGCTGGCGCTGCAGCTTCCGTCGGTACTGCGCCTGCTTGGCGGCTTGCATGCCACGTTAGGCAGATCCTCACAGCATGTGCGTACGGTCGTGCGCAACTTCGCCCCCGCGGTACTCGGCCGCGGCGTCGTGCAAGTCAGCGCGTATGTGGACATCGCCATCGCGTCGCTCATTGCATCGGGGGCCGCGGCGATCCTCAGTTACGCGCAGATGCTCTACCTCTTGCCGGTGAGTCTGTTCGGCATGTCGGTCACTGCCGCCGAGCTCCCCGCCATGTCCAGCGGGCGCGGGAGTGACGAGGAGATCGCTCGACACGTTCGTACGCGACTTGTCGGCGGCCTCGAACGCATCGCCTTCTTTGTTGTGCCGTCGGCGGTAGCCTTTCTAGCGCTCGGCGACCTGCTCGCTGCCATCCTCTATCGCGGCGGGAGGTTCGGCGCACAGGAGAGCGCGTGGGTATGGCGCGCGTTAGGCGGCGCTGCTGTTGGGCTCATCGCCGCCACGAGCGGTCGCCTGTACGCCTCGGCGTTCTACGCCCTGCGCGACACGCGCACACCCGTGCGTTTCGCGCTCGCCCGTGTCGCCTTGAGCCTCACGGTGGGTATCCTGCTCGCGCTGATTCTCCCGCGCGCCCTGCACCTCAATCCGCTCTGGGGCGTTGCCGGACTTACCGTCGCGTCGAGCGCTGGCGCCTGGGTCGAGTTCGCGCTTCTGCGGCGCGCCCTGTCGCGTCGCGTGGGCGCCGTTCATGCGGGCGGCAGCCGCGTCGCGAAGCTCTGGATCGCCGCCGTATTCGCCGCGACAGTTGCCTGGCTCGTGCGCATTCCGCTGCGAAATCGCGGGGGGCTCGCTGCCGCAGCCGTGATCGTTCTGCTCTACGGCGCGCTCTACCTGGTGATAACCTGGCGTTTTGGCTTCCGGCAAGTCGCCGGAGTCGCGTCGCGCATAGCGCGCCTACGCCGGGGTCGCGCGACCTGATTAGGCTTCACAAAGACCCCAGTTGAAGCGCCGTGCAGGTTCCCTCCAAGATTGCCGATAAGATCCCGCACCTTCCCGAATCGCCGGGCGTGTACCTGATGAAGGACCGCTCCGGCGAGGTGATTTACGTCGGGAAGGCGAAGCGCCTGCGTTCGCGTGTGCGCAGCTACTTCGGCATCGATCACGGCGAGAATCCAAAGACCTCGCGACTCGTTCGTCTCGCCGAGGATTTCGAGACGATCGTGCTGCCGGACGAGGCGCACGCGCTGATCCTCGAAGCCAATCTCATCAAGGAGTACAAGCCGCGCTTCAATATCCAGTTGCGCGACGACAAGTCGTACCCGCACATCAAGGTCACGCTGCAGGAGCCGTTTCCACGCGTGATCGTCACGCGGCGCTTGCTGAACGACGGCGCACGGTATTTCGGACCCTATACTGACGTCGGAGCGATGCGACGGGCCCTGCAGGTCGTGCGGCGCATTTTCACCGTGCGCTCCTGCAACTACGATCTGCCTGACGACGCGCCCGAGCGCCCCTGTCTGGACTACCATATCGGGAAGTGCAAGGCGCCATGCGTCGGATGGCAGAGCGTCGCGGACTATCGCGTGATGATCGACGAGGTCGTGCTCTTCCTCGAAGGGAAGACATCAGAAGTCATGCGCCGAGTGCGCGAGCGCATGAACGCGGCCGCAGAAGCGACGGATTTCGAGCGCGCGGCTGAATTGCGCGACGCGCTCTTCCGCCTCGAGCGACTCGAGGAACCGAAAGTCGTTGTGCAGGTCGACGGCGGTGATCGCGACGTGGTCGGCTACGCGCGCGACGGCGACGACGCCTGCGTCACGATCATGCGATTCCGCAGCGGCAGGCTCCTCGCGCGCGATCATCGCATGCTCGACAACATCGAAGGGGAGGACGACGCGTCGGTACTGACGGCGTATCTCGCGCGCAGTTATGTGTTGGAGCAAGAGCGCGCGGGCGAGCTGCTCGTGCCGTTTGATTTCGAAGATCGCGAGGCGCTGGAGGAGACGCTAAAAACAACACGAGTTGCCGCCCCGCAGCGCGGGCCAAAGCGCGAATTAGTATCACTTGCTGACGAAAACGCGCGGCATCTGCTCGAGGAACTGAAGATTGCCGCGGACGAAGCCGGCGAGCGCGCGATAAGTCCCATCTATGATCTGCAGCGTGAGCTCGGCCTCCTCGTGGTACCCCGGCGTATGGTCTGTTTCGACATCTCGACGGCTCAGGGGCGCGACACCGTTGGATCCTGCGTCTGGTTCGAAAACGGCCGTGCGAAGCGCGCGGAGTACCGCAAGTTCCGCATAAAGACTGTCGAAGGAACCGACGATTTTGCGGCGATGGCCGAAGTCGTCGGGCGATATTTTCGCCGCCGCATCGAGGAGCAGGACACGCTGCCCGACCTCGTTGTTGTCGACGGTGGGAAAGGGCAGCTCAACGCGGCGCACGGTGCCCTGGCGGCGTTAGGCCAAGGCGATTTACCGATCGTGAGTCTCGCCAAACGCGAGGAAGAGGTGTACATCCTCGGCCGCATGGATCCCCTCGGGATTTCCCGCCGCTCGAGCGCGCTGCGTTTGCTGCAGCAAGCGCGTGACGAGGCGCATCGATTCGCCATTACATACAACCGACAGCGCCGGGCGATGCGCACGGTGACGTCGGAGTTGCTGAAGATCCCCGGTGTGGGGCCCGCGAAGCGTCGCGCGTTACTGAGCGCATTTGGGAGTTTGCGAAGCGTGCGCGAAGCGACGGTTCAAGACATCGCTGCGCTGCCTGGTTTTTCGGAGGCGTCGGCGAGACGCTTGCTCGATGCCTTACGCGATCCAACCGACGCTGGCGAAACGATGGAAGCGCCGGTTGCGACTGCCGAGTTGCCGATTCCGTCGGAGGAACAACCTGTCCCTGGCTCGGACGATCCCTCCGACCTCCGACCTCCAACCTCCGACCTATCTCCGGCTTCTGAATGAGAACGTGGTCGCTCGTCTGTTCCAATTGCGGTAATACTGAATCGCAGTCTGCCCGCGTCGGTCTGTGCCCCGTTTGTTCGCAGCCATACCTCGCGCAATTCGGCAACGAGCGTCCGGCGCGTCCTGATGGCGGCCGCTGGGACATGTGGCGCTACTCAGGCGCGCTGCCGATGGCCGATGGCGACAGGCCAGTTTCGTTAGGCGAGGGTTGCACGCCGCTCATCGAGCTGCCGGCTCTCGCCAAGGAATTGGGTGTGCGGCGTGTGTGGATCAAAGACGAAGGCGTCAATCCGACGGCCTCGTTCAAGGCCCGCGGCCTGAGCGCGGCTGTCACGCGAGCGCGCGCCAATGGCGTGAAGGGGCTCGTGGTGCCGACGGCGGGAAACGCCGGTGCGGCACTCGCTGCCTATGGCGCCGCAGCCGGTATCCCGGTGCGCGTGTTTGCTCCCGAGACGACGCCACGCCCGATTCTCGAGATCATCCGCGCTATGGGGAGCGCCGTGGAACTGGAGCTCGTCGCGGGGCATATCGGCGACGCGGGGAAGCGCTCGCTCGCCTTCGCCAACGAGAGCGGTTTCTTCAATGTTGCCACGTTGCGCGAGCCATACCGGGTGGAAGGGAACAAGACGTTAGGCATCGAGCTCGCCGAACAGCTTCAGTGGCGGCTGCCTGACGTTGTCGTCTACCCGACCGGCGGTGGCGAAGGCGTCATCGGCATCTGGAAGGCGATGCTCGAGATGCGTGAGTGGGGCTGGATACCGGCGGATACAAAACTGGCGCGAATCGTCGTCGCGCAGAGCGCGGGGTGCGCGCCAATCGTGCGCGCGTGGGAATCTGGGGCCGATCGCGCCACTCCCTGGGAGAATCCGGTGACGTACGCCGCGGGACTTCGGGTTCCAGGACCGTTGGGTGACCGGCTTGTCCTCCGTGCGATAGCCGAAACCAACGGCTTAGCTGCGGCGGCGACCGAGGACGAGATTCGCGCCTCCACACGGCGGCTCTCCGAACTGAGCGGAATCGACGCGGCGCCAGAAGGCGGCTGCGCCGTCGCAGTAACTGCGAAGTTGGTCCGGGCCGGCAAGATTGCGAAGTCGGATGAAGTCGTGATTTACAATACAGGTTCAGGTGCTTCCTACCGTGCATAGCTGCTGTCAGCCGTCCGCTGCCAGCCGACGGCTGACAGCTGCGTTTTGTTCGCGATGATCGCGATCCTCGATCCCTTCAGCGGAATCTCCGGCGACATGACGCTGGGTGCGCTGATCGACGTCGGGCTCGACCCCACGTGGTTGCAGGCGCTTCCGCATCGGCTCGCGCTCGACGATGTGCGGGTCCGCGTCGCGAAGACGGAGCGCGGTCACATCGCGTGCACAAAAGTTGACTTTGAAATCCCGACACAGCCGCACGCGCGTCACCTCGCGGAAATAGCCGACATCGTCAATCGCAGCGAGGCGCCGGAGACAGTCAAAGCGCGTGCAACCGCTGCCTTCCGCACGCTAGCCGCGATCGAAGGTGCGATGCACGGCGTCGAGCCGGAGGAGGTGCACCTGCACGAGGTGGGAGCCGTGGACGCGATCCTGGATATCGTCGGGGCGATATGGGGCTTCGAAATGCTGGGTATTTCCCGCGTGCACTGTGGCACGATCTCGTTAGGCGACGGTTCGGTCCGTGCAGCGCATGGGACCCTTCCGGTGCCGGCACCTGCCACGCTCCGGCTACTGGAAGGTCACACCGTGCGTATGGGTCCGCCCGGATCCGGCGAGCTCGTAACCCCAACGGGCGCCGCCCTCATCCGCGTATTGAGCGCGGGGCCGCCACCGCAGACGATCATCCCGCGACGAGACGGATATGGCGCTGGAACGAAGGAGCTACC
>DATBKN010000351.1:0-6200 GCA_036555845.1 Gemmatimonadaceae bacterium
AAGACTGGGACTGAGAAGGCCAGGCGTCTTGGAGGAATCGGCAATGCACGATCGACAGGAATACGGAGACGACGAGGCGAAGCGCATCATGGAACGCGCCGCTGAGATCGATGCCGAAAATGGGCAGCGGCTGAACCTCACGGCTCTGCGTCAGATCGCTGCGGAAGCCGGGATTTCCCCGTTGGCTATTGATCAAGCCATTCAGGAACACCAGGCAGCGCCATCTCCGCCGGTTCCGTGGCTGAAAAGACATCATACCTGGCTCCTGATCGCGGCCAGCGTTGCAGGACTGCTGCTGTACGTGTTCTTGCGGAGGCTGGTGCCGCCACAGTGAACGTCGCGGGCCCTGCCTAACGTCAGCTGTTGCAGGCGCCGACGACTCGTTAGGAAGCCAATGTACTGATCCCGTGTGCCTCTATGGATCGCGGCAAGGCCGTGGCGGTTACCCCGGTTATTCCATCCCCTAGCCAGACGTCCCGCGTCGAGGTTTTACAGTGTCCAAGCAAGCGACCGCAGAACTGCTGAAGGATTTCCTCGAGGCATTCAATCGTCACGACCTGGACGCGATCATGGGCTTTTTCGCAGATGATTGCGTGTTCTACATGCCGCGCGGCGCCGGCCCACGAGGCGATCAGTTCATCGGGAAAAACGACGTCCGAGCAGGACTCGCCAAGCGCTTCGAGGGCATTCCGAATGTGCACTACGGAGAAGACAAACACTGGGCCTGTGGCGATTTCGGTGTTTCAGAATGGACGCTCACAGGCACGGCAGTTTCGGGGAAGAATATCTGCGTGCGGGGCGTGGACCTGCTCGAGTTCGCCCAAGGCAAGATCACGCGCAAGGATTCGTTCTGGAAGATCGTGGAGTGAAGCTGGCTATGCGCGCGCGACACCGGCTCGCTGCCTAACGGTTATTCTGTGCCTTTCGCCCGACACAGATCCGAACCATGACGAAGCGCCGCAACGTCATCGTCCACATCGGAACCAGCGCAGACGGTTTCATCGCGCGTCCGGACGGTGATCTCGAATGACTACAAGCGACGGCGATATTCCACAGTAGGCTGGTGCTGAATTTTCCTCCCATCGTCTATCGATGGGGCTTGACAGTCCGGCTCCCAAGCACGACGTTCCCAACGTCTATCGATGGAAGCGCGACGTTGGCGGCCAGACCTGCAGTGCTAATCACCGGAACCTAACGATTCGATCCATGCGCTTCCTCCGCCGGCTCGCCTACTGGCGTCGACTGTCGTCACACCACGCCGACCTCGCGGACGAACTGGCGCTGCACCGCGAGATGATCGAGCGCGATCTGATCCAGAGCGGAATGTCGCCGCGGGATGCGCGCGACCAGGCCCGGCGCACGATGGGCAACGAGACCCTCATGCGTGAAGACGCACGAGCCGTCTGGTTCTGGCCGTCGCTCGACGCGCTGCGGCAGGATGCGGCGTACACCCTTCGAGACCTTCGGCGAAATCCCATCTTCACACTCGGCGTGACCCTCACGCTCGCGCTCGGGATCGGCGCGAACGCCGCGATGTTCTCGCTCATCGATCGACTGCTCTTTCGTCCTCCCGCGCTCATCGTCGATCCGGCGACAGTTCACCGCGTGTATCTCTATCGATCGGTTCGCGGGCAGGAACGCCAGACCGGCGGCATCTATGCCCGATATATCGACCTCGCCAAGTGGTCGACAGTATTCTCGCAAACGGCAGGCGTCGTGCGCCGGACACTCGCCGTCGGTGTTGGGAACGACACGCAGCTTCGGAACGTCGCGGTCGTCAGCGCCAGCTTCTTCGGCTTCTTCGACGCCCCACCCGTCATCGGACGCTACTTCACTCCGAGCGAGGACGCGCCGCCCACGCCGGCACCAGTCGCGGTGATTAGCCGCGGACTGTGGGATACACAATTCGGTTCGCGCCCGGACGTCGTGGGATCGCAGCTGCAAATCGACGCGGTCGCCTACACGATCATCGGCGTGGCGCCCGATGGATTCGTCGGACTGTGGCCGTACCAGCCGCCGGCGGCGTTCGTCCCCGTGGCTACGTACGCCGCGAGTCGTCGCGTGGCTGACTGGGCGACGTCGTACAGTACCGCGTTTGGACTGGAAATGCTCGTTAGGCGGAAGCCGAACGTCACCGTGGCGGCGGCAAGCGCCGATCTCACGAACGCGCTGCGGCGGAGCTACCAGGTTCAGAACGAAGGGAGGTCGGACGCGCCGCCGCTCGATGTTCTGAAACCCCGCGCGGTCGCGGCCTCGGTGTTGGCTGAGCGCGGCCCGCAACCGTCGAGCGTGACGCGAGCCGCCACGTGGTTGAGCGGGGTCACCGTGATCGTGCTGCTGATTGCCTGCGCAAACGTTGCCAACCTGCTCCTCGCCCGGACCATTCGCCGCCGCCGCGAGATCGCCGTTCGCATCGCGCTTGGTGTACGCCGCGCTCGCTTGTTCGGCCAGCTGCTCATCGAAGGGATGGTTCTCGCACTGCTCGGCGGCGGCGCCGGCCTCGTCATCGCGCTGTGGGGAGCTGGAGTCCTCCGCGCGATGTTTCTCCCGGGCGCGGCACGCACTTCGCTGATGACCGACCCACGGACTCTCCTGTTCGTTGGCGCGGTCGCACTCGCTGTCGGCGTGCTGACCGGTTTCGCTCCCATGGTGCAAGCCGGCAGAACCAACTTGACGGCGGACCTCAAATCGGGTGCGCGCGAAGGGATGTACCAACGAAAGCGGTTACGGTCTGCGCTCGTTCTGCTGCAATGCACGCTGTCCGTGATGCTCCTGGTCGGCGCTGGTCTCTTTGTTCGAAGCCTGCGAAACGTGCGCGATGTCCGGCTGGGGTTCGATGCCGATTCAGTCCTCGCCGTGGAGCTCAACATGCGCGACGTTAGGCTCGACAGCGCGGCGACCGTTGCGCTGCGTCTCCGTCTGCTGGAATCAGCGAAGGACGTGCCTGGAGTTACATACTCGACGCTGCGCGAGTCCGTACCGTTCGACGGCATGTCGTCGTGGCCGATCTTCGTCGCCGGCCTCGATTCAACCAGTCGGCTCGGCCAGTTTCATTTCAACTCGGTATCGGCGGACTATTTCAAAACGATGGGGACGCCCATCGTGCGTGGGCGCGCGATCGAGCAGACGGATGTCCATGGAGCGCCGCCTGTCGTCGTCGTCGGCGAGTCCATGGCGGCGAGACTCTGGCCCGGCCAGGATCCGATCGGTCGTTGCATCAAAGTCGGCCTCACCGACTCGGTGCCGTGTCGAACCGTGGTCGGTATCGCGAAGGACATTCTCACGATGTCCATCGACGCAGAATCGAATCCGTACTTCTATTACATGTCGGCAGCGCAGTGGCGGCCGGACGATGGTGGATTGTTCGTGCGCGCGCGAGGCGGTACTGCCAGGCTCGTCGAGCCGCTGCGGACACGTCTCCAGCGCGACATGCCGGGGACCTCCTTCGTGACCGTCGAGCCGCTCGGCGACATCGTCGATGTGACGCTGCGGTCGTGGATCGTCGGCGCGACCGTGTTCACGGTGTTCGGTGCGCTGGCGCTCGCGCTCGCAGCCATCGGTCTCTACAGCGTAATCGCCTACAACGTCACGCATCGTAACCAGGAGCTTGGCGTGCGCCTCGCGTTAGGTGCCTCGCGAAAGGGGATCGTGCGGCTCGTGGTATTGGAGGGTGTGCGCTTTGCGCTCGCAGGCATCGTGATTGGCGGCATCCTGGCGTGGTCAACTGGTCGCTGGATCGGCCCATTGCTATTCCGGGAATCACCGCGTGACGTCGCGGTGTTTGCGCTGGTAGGCGTCGTTCTCGTCGCAGTGGCGATAGTCGCCAGTTGCATTCCCGCTTTGCGCGCCGCGCGACTAGACCCGAAGACGGCTCTAGTGGCTGACTAGAGCAACTTAACCACTACAGCGTCGACAGCGGCACGAGTTAAGCGACTACACCGTTAAACAGAGCCTAACGCGCGATCGTAAAGGTCGTCAACACCTTTAAACAGTTTCACCTCACGCGGAGCCGCGGAGGCGGATAGGGTGCCAAGGCACTGCGAGAACTACGCCGGTGTCGGTGTTCGCCCCCCTCCAAGTCTGCGACCTGTCGTGCCTTCGACTTCCCGCTGGGCCTCCGCGAGTCGGCTGAGGTCGTTGCCGATTTCGCGCGCGGCATCCATGAGCGTCGTGAGTGGCGCGAGATCGCTGGCGCCCGCGTGCACTCGGAGGAGGTCCAGACGAATGCCCTCGAGCGCGGCGACGCTCTCGGCGAGTCGCGCCGTCGCCGCTTCGCGCCGCGCAGCGAGAACCTCGGCGTCGTCCGAGCCGGAAGGCGCGAGTGCGGCGACGATGTCGATCTCCGCGCGCGCCTCTGCTGCCCGAGCCTCGAACGCCGCGACGATCGCCGGTAACTCGGCGAGCTGCTCCCGGTATTCGTTAGGCAGCGCGGCGAAGAGCTCCCCTGCAGCGACGCCGAGCGCTGCCTCCGTCGCGCGAAATGCGGACGCACCCGCGAGCTGCGAGCGAGCTGGGGCGCCGAGCCGGCGCGCGAACCACTCTCCTACGCGACTGTTCCAGAGGCGATCGCGAATCCCTGTCTGCCACCACCGGCGGATGCGACTGGGAATGAACTGCACATCGAGCGCGTTGCTCAACGCGCCGAGCGCCATTGTGCTAAGCACAGGCGCGAGGATGAAGTAAATGCCGCCGGGTCGATTTTCATGAATTACATCCAGCAGGACCAACAGGAAGGTGACGGCGAGCCAGGTGGCGGAGCCAATCGTGGCGAGTCGCAGGTATCCGTGGGCTTTGGGCTCTTCCTTATCCAGAATTACAGATTCGGTTTCGTCGCGCTCGCGCCGTTCGACATCGAGCGCGCTGCGCAGGTCCGCGAGAGTATGACCGGCGCGGAACTGCCGGCGCGCCTGGTTGAGGTGGAAGCCGACAATCGGGAGGAGAGGCAGCGAGGCGATCGCGCCGAGCAACGCGATGTCAGCCGGCCCGTTCGGGCGGTTGCCGGCCAACCAAATGGCGAGGTTGATCGTGGTCAGGGTACCGAACACTCCGGACCAGGCCATGTAGGGGGCGAGAAGCGGATTGCGCGCGCCGAGCCAGGCGCGCAGCGTGGGCGGCAGCGCCGGCCGCGTCTCAGGCGCCGGCGCGAGCGCTTCGGCCAGCTCTTCTCCGTGCGCAAATCGTTCGGCGGGATCGCGCGAGAGACACCTGTCGATCGCGGCGGCGAGCGCGGGCGATAGCCCCGGCGCGGCACGGGCCACGTTAGGCGCCTCCTCCGTCGCCTGCTTCAACAGCAGCGCCGGCACGTTAGGCGCCTCGAACGGGAGGCGACCGCTCACCGCGAGGTAGCCGACCACGCCGAGCGCGTAGATGTCGCTGCGTCCATCGACGGTTTCGCCTGCGGCCTGCTCGGGGCTCATGAAGTGCGCGGTCCCCATGACCTTACCCGGGTCGGCCTCGCTGCCGGGGTCTCCGGCGCCGTGCGCGATGCCGAAGTCGGTCACCAGTGCGCGGCCCGTGCCTGCCTCGAGCAGGATGTTGTCCGGCTTCACGTCGCGGTGTACGATGCCGCGTCCGTGCGCGTAGGCGAGCGCCCAGGCGACTTCGCGCAGGACGCGCGACGCCTCAGCCGGTGCGAGTGGACCGCGCGTGCGGAGCCGATCGCCTAACGTCTCTCCCTGGACGTAGCTCATGACGAAGAAGACGAAGCCGCGCGCCTCGCCGACGCGATGGATCGGGACGATGTGCGGATGCGAAAGGCCGGCCGCCGTACGCGCCTCTCGCAAGAACCGCTCGCGCGCTTCCGTGGTGCGGGCGAGGTGCGCCGGAAGGACCTTGATGGCGACATCGCGATCCAGCTGCACGTCACGCGCGAGGTAGACCACGCCCATGCCGCCACGGCCGAGCTCGCGCTGCAGCGAGTACTCACCCGCCAGCGCAGCCTGCAAGTCGAGGAACTCGGCGGAGGGATTTGTCATGCTTTAAGGATACGCCCACTTTTTCGCTGATGCTGCCTAACTTCGCACCATTCCGTTGCAGCAGACGGCGACGCACTTGCAGCCAATGGTGGGGTTACTTGTGAGCGCTTCAGTAAGCCGGCACAATACGGTAGCCGGTCGGAAGCGCGACGGCGTATCCGCGTTGCTTGCCTGCGCCGCCCAACATTGCTCGTTAGGTCGCCGCTGAAGTTTTCCTTCTCGGAG
>DATBKN010000352.1:0-7340 GCA_036555845.1 Gemmatimonadaceae bacterium
CCTTCCACCTTGAAATCGCCCATGATCCCCATGCCTCCCATCGGG
Organism: Gemmatimonadaceae bacterium; assembly: GCA_036555845.1. Lineage (GTDB taxonomy): Bacteria > Gemmatimonadota > Gemmatimonadetes > Gemmatimonadales > Gemmatimonadaceae > DASYRX01. Next base: position 46 of record DATBKN010000352.1, read on the forward strand.
CGGAACGACACAGCGCCGACGGATCGCGCGCCCGGCATCCGCGCCAAGCGGTCGAGCAACCGTGCATGGAATGCCTGCACGCGACCCGCATCGGGATAACCTGAGCGAGGCAGGTCGACGGCCATCGTAACGACGTTGGCTGCGTTGTAGCCTGTATCGACCGAGCGCATCAGAACGAAGCTCTTGATCATCAACCCGGCGCCCGTGAGCAGCACGAGCGCCAGCGCGATTTCGCCAGTGACCAGCGTCGCGCGCAAACGATTGTGCGCTCCGCCGACGGTGCGCGTTCCTTGCCCAAGCGCCTCGTGCGGCTGACGCCGCGCCCCGGATAGCGCCGGGACGACGCCGAACAGGATCCCGGTGAGTACCGACACGATCACCGTGAAGGCGAGCACCCAGCCATCGACCTGGACTTCATCGAGCCTGGGAATGCGCCCTTCCGGCGCCATCGCCAACAGCGCACGCACACCGTTGAACGCCACAAGAACACCGGCTGCCCCACCGATCAGCGCGATGAGGACGCTCTCGGTGAGCAGCTGCCTGGCAACACGCGAGCGGCTGGCGCCTAACGCAACTCGCACAGCCATCTCCTGTCTGCGCGTCGCGGCGCGAATGAGCAGAAGGTTTGCCACATTCGCGCACGCAATGAGGAGCACAAATCCGACGGCGCCTCCGAAAATGTACAAGGGCCTGCGGACATTCTTGGTGAGATTGTCTTTCAGCGGAATGATTTCTGCCACACTCTTGAAGCTGGCGCCGCGCGGGTCACTCGGCAGCGACTGAACAATCGACTCCAGCTCGCTCTTCGCCTGCTGCGGGGTTACATCGTCGCGTAAACGACCGACCACTGGAACGATGAATGAGTTGCCAGGGTCGAGTGTCATCGCCATCGGCGTCCACAGATCGGCCGATGCCGGGAACGTGAACCCCGCGGGCATGACGCCCACAACGGTGCGCGGCATACCGTCCAGCGAAATCGTCCTGCCGATGATCGCTTGATCCGCGTTGAATCGCTGGCGCCACAAACGATCGCCGAGGATGACGACGCGATCGCGCCCAGGAATTTCTTCATCGGCAACGAACGAGCGGCCAACTGCCGGCGCGACGCCTAACGTGGTGAAGAAGTTGGCGCTCACTCTCGTTCCGAACAGACGCGCGGCGTCGCCGACGCCGCTCAGCGTGACTTGCTGACGCTGATAACCAGCCACGCTTTCGAACGCACGCGCGCGTTCGCGATATGCGATGTAAAGCCGGTCCGCGAGACCAGGCGGAAGCTCGAACGGCAGGTTCGTCGGGGTGTGCGAAACGAGGTAGAGTCTCGCGGGATCGCGAAACGGCAGCGGCTGCAGCAACACGTTGTTTACAACGCTGAAAACCGCGCTATTGGCGCCGATTGCCAGCGCGAGTGTCAGCACGGCAATCGCCGTGAAGGCTGGCGTGCGGCGCAGCGCACGCAAGCCGTAGCGAACATCTTGAATCAGACGCTCGAACCTGATGCCACGCACCTCGCGCGTGACTTCCTTGACATGCGTCAGGTTGCCGAACTCACGACGAGCAGCGCGCTCCGCCTGCTCGCGCGACTCACCGCGCGCCATGCGGTCGGCAACCGCCAAGCGCAGATGCGCAGCAATCTCGTCTTCAAGGTCTCGATCGCGCTGTGTCATGACTCGCTCTCCCGCGGTGGTTCCATGATGGCGCCGATCGCTCGGCTCAGCTGCTCCCAGCGCGATCGCTCCGCTGACAGCTGCTTTCTGCCAGCCGGCGTTAGGCGATAGACGCGCACGCGCTGTTTGTTCTCCGAGACGTCCCAGTCGGCGGCAATCCAGCGCTGCTTCTCCAGGCGGTGCAGGGCGGGATACAGCGAGCCGGTATCCACCTGCAGCGCATCACTGGAGGAAGCACGAATCATTTGCGCGATGCCGTAGCCGTGTCGCGGCCCCCAGCGCAGCGTCTGCAGAATGATCATGTCGAGCGTGCCCTGCAGCAGCTCGAGGCGAGAGAGTCCGCGCGATTTGGTCATAGCATGTAGAGTGTCTACAGCCAAGGATGTAGAGCATCTACTGCCTTTGTCAATGAGCGGTGGAGAAGGGTTTGCCGCCTGCTCACGGCGGCGCATGAAAAATTGTATGTTGTTGACGACTGCACCCCGGAGCTTCCATGAAGGCCTACCTCGTCACGACCGGCGTCGTATTCGCACTCCTTGTTGTGGCTCATGTGTGGCGCATCTTCGCCGAGTCTCGGCATCTCGCGACAGAACCCGATTTCATCGTCATCACGCTTGCCGCGGCCGGCATGAGCGCGTGGGCGTGGCGGCTCCTGTGGCGTTACAAAGCGACGTAAGCACGTGACGATCTCGAGCCGGGCGCTCGTGCACGAGGGGTTGGTCCTCGCCGTCGAGCCCATGATCGCGACCAAGCGGGCGCGCGTCGTTGAAGATCCGGACGGCTGGACGCTGCGCACACACAACGGCGCGCTCGCCGCCCACTACGAGAACACGATCGTGATTCGCGAAGGCAGACCGCTCATTCTGACGGCAACGACGGCCGCGGCCTGATCACATCCGTAGTGGAGCGGTGATGCCCTCCTCTTGCCAAACGAAAGGAGCGATGTAGCTTCTTCTCCTTTCGTTTAGCGAAAGGAGTGCGGCGTGGTGCAGCATGACGATGGCGGTGACGTCATCAAGGGGACGCTGGACCTCCTGATCCTCAAAACGCTGCAGCTTGGTCCGCTGCACGGTTGGGGAATCACGGAACGCATCGAGCAGTCGTCCGAGCGCCTGCTGCGCATCAATCAAGGGTCGCTCTATCCGGCGCTCTATCGCCTGGTTCGTCGCCGGATGATCACCTCCGAGTGGCGCAAGACGGAGAACAACCGCACAGCGCGCTACTACACGCTGTCGCCGGCCGGCAAACGATATCTCGCGGAAGCGCGTGCCGACTGGGAGCGGCTGTCGCACGGTGTGAACCTCGTTCTACGGACGACCTAACGAGTAGACTCCATGTTCCAGACGCTCCGCGACCTGTGGCACCGGCTGCGCGGTACCTGGAACCGCGACGCGATCGCGCGCGAAACCGACGCCGAGTTCCGCTTCCACATCGAGAGCGCGATCGAACGCAACGTCGCCCGCGGGATGCCGCCAGATGAAGCACGGCGCGACGCCCTGCGCACCTTCGGTGGTCTGAGCGTGCACAAGGAGGCGGCAACGGACGAGCACCGCAGCCGCTGGCTCGAGGATCTGGCGAGTGACGTCCGCTATGCCACGCGCGTGCTGCGGCGCAGCCCGCGTTTCACGATGGCCACACTGCTCACGATCGCGCTCAGCGTCGCTGCGAATAGCGCGATATTCAGCGTCGTGAACGGCGTGCTCCTTCGCCCGCTGCCGTTCCCCCAGCCGAAGCGTCTGCTCTACTTCGGCTGGCAGTACGCCAGCGGACACACGCTCGGCGCGCTGTCGCTGTTTCAGCTCGTGTACCTGAGAGATCATAGCGCGACGCTGGAAGGTGTGGCCACATACCGCACGTTCGATCGCGCGTTAGGCGATCCGGATTCCTACGAAAGAGTGCCAGGACTGTCCGTCTCCGAGGACTTCTTCAAGGTGACGGGACGCTGGCCTGTCTCGGGGCGCGCGTTCGAGCCCGGCGAGCATCGCCCGGGCAGTGCGGACGTGGCAATCCTCAGCGATGGATTCTGGCGCACGCGATACTCGGGGCGAGCCGACGCTCTGGGTCAACAGCTGCGTCTCGACGGCCGCAGCTACATGATCATCGGTGTGCTGCCACCGGGTTTCAGAATGCCGGACGTTGAAGAGGCAACGGACGTCATCCTCCCGCTGCGCGATGAAGTGAACCCTAACGACGATGGCCAGAATTACACGGCCATCGGCCGGATGCGGGCGGGGAACAGCGAGCGGCAAGTGCTGACTGATGTCGACAAGGTCAGCGCGGCCCTCGCCGCGGAGCGCCCTGACATCGTCGGGCCGCCGGGCCTGGAAAACCGTCGCGCGCACTTCGTGCCGCGAAGCTTTCAAGACACGTTTGTGGGCGATCTGCAGCGTACGCTCTGGATCCTGCTTGCCGCGGTCGCGTTCGTCACTCTCATCGCGTGCGCCAACGTGGCGAACCTGCTGCTGGTGCGCGCCTCGAGTCGCTCACGCGAAATCGCTGTGCGTGCAACACTCGGCGCGGCGCGCGGCCGAATCGTCCGTCAACTGCTCGCAGAAAGCTTGTTGCTATCGACCGTCGCCGGGGCTCTCGGCCTCGCGCTCGGCATGTGGAGCGTGCGCGGGCTCCTGGCAGTGGCGCCTAACGCGCTGCCGCGTGCGTCCGACATCGGTCTTGATTGGCGTGTGGCATTCTTTACTGCAGGTCTGTCGCTGATGACGGGATTGATCTTTGGACTCATCAGCGCGCTGCCTGGCACTCGCGCTCGTCTGCTGGGCACCATTGGGCGCGGCGATCGCGGAGGCACGGGCGCGGGACGCGGGATACGCGAAACACTGGTAGTCGTCGAGACTGCCATAGCGGTCGTGTTACTCGCAGCAGCGTCTCTATTGATGACGAGCTTTGCGCGCTTGCGCGCCGTGGATCCCGGCTTCGACGCCGCTGAGGTGCTCACCGCGCGCATCGATCGCATGCCCGCAGAGTACCGTAACGAAGGCCGCGTCTGGAATTGGGAAAGTCGCGCGCTTTCCCAGATTCGCGTCCTTCGCGGCGTCACAGGAGCGGCCGCGCTTTCCAGCTTTCCGCTCGAGCGCGGACTGAATTTCCCGATCACAATCGAGGGGAGGCCCGACGCGAGCGAAGGCTCAGCTGAATGGCGCTTTATCTCCGATGGATACTTCGAGACGCTGCGAGTGCCGCTGATCCACGGCCGCGGATTCGCGGCCTCGGATCAGGCGGGCGCACCACGCGTCGCCGTGATCAACGAATCGATGGCGCGGCGATACTGGCCTAACGAGAACCCGATAGGCAAGCGCATCGAGATCGGTCGTTGGAAAGGACGCTGGCTTTCGCCCGGCCTGGAAGGCGCCGCAGAAGTCGTTGGAGTCGTTGCGGACATTCGCGAGATCGGCCTCGATCAATCACCGCGGCGCACGTTCTACACTCCGCGGTCCCAGTGGAGCGCGATGCTGTCGCGACCGCAGTTGGTCGTGCGCACTGGCCAAATGGAAAGAGTGCGCCCGCTGGTCGAGGACGTGATTCAGACGATCGATCCGCGCATGAAAGCCTCGTTCGCGCCGATGACCTCGATCATGAGCGCATCGATCGCCGCGCAGCGCTTCCAGACGATCCTGCTCGGCGTCTTTGCAGGCACTGCCTTACTGCTCACCGCGATTGGGATCTACGGTGTCGTCGCTTGCGCCGTCAGTCTGCGCGTACGCGAGATTGGCGTCCGCATGGCGCTGGGCGCCAAGGCGTCCGGTGTGGTTCGCGCCATCGTCGCGCGCGGCCTGCTGCTGGCTGGCGCCGGCGCTGTTCTGGGGCTGATCGGCGCATTTGCCTCGACGCGCGTCCTGGCGGGGCAGCTCTTCGGGGTCGAGCCTAACGACCCACAGACCTTGCTCATCACGGTTACGGCGCTGATCGTTGTGGCGATCGTCGCCTCGTGGCTGCCAGCACGCCGCGCGGCGCTCGTGCAACCGATACAAGCGCTGAGTGCGGAATGAATGACGCGGAGCATATCGAGCTCGCTGGGAGATACCTCACCGCGATCGAGCGTGGTGCGACCGGAGAGGAGCTCGCGGCATTTTTTTCACCCGATGTCGTGCAGCAAGAGTTCCCGAACCGTCTCACTCCGAACGGCGCGACAAGAAACCTGGCTCAGATTCTCGAGGGCGCTGAGCGCGGGCAGGCTATCCTGCAGAGTCAGCGATATGAAGTGCTCGGCGCCATTGCCAGCGGTGACAAGGTCGTGCTCGAGGTGCAGTGGACTGGCAAGCTGGTCATTGCGGTCGCCGGATTGCCTGCAGAAATGCGCGCACGATTCGCCGTCTTTCTCGAGTACAGGGAAGGAAAGATCGCGCGCCAGCGCAACTATGACTGTTTCGAGCCCTGGTAATTGACTCTGCGTGCGTCCGTCGAGCGATCGCTGACGCGAGCAATCCGCCTGAGGCTGAAACGACAGACGGCGGACCTCGTCGAGTTCGCGTCATCGCTCGTAAAGATCCCGTCTGAAAACCCGCCCGGAGCGGGCTACGCGAAGTGCGCCGCGCTGATTGCATCGAGGCTGCGGGAACTCGGCCTAACGACGCGGACGACGAAGCCATCGGGCGCTCCAATTGTCACTGGGACATATGGAGAAGGTGGACGCGCTTTGTACTTCAGCGGGCATTACGACGTTGTCCCTGCACAAAGCGCCGAGCAATTCAAGCCAGTTGTTCGCAAGAGCAACCTTCATGGACGCGGCTCGGCTGATATGAAGGGCGGCATCGCGGCGATGGCGTTCGCGATTCACACGCTCCAGGAGATCGGTTTCGAGCCAAGTGGCCGCGCCATCTCTGTTTCTGTGCCTGACGAGGAGACGTCGGGACCACGCGGCACGGTTGCTCTCGCAGAGACGGGATTGATCGAGCGGGACGCGCTCGGCATGCTGACGATGGAACCCACCGGCGGTGTGATCTGGAACGGCAACCGCGGCGTGATCACCCTTCGCATCACAGTGCATGGCCGCCCGGCGCACGTCGGGATGCACTTTCGCGGCGTGAATGCCTTTCAAGGAATGCTCGACGTCGCCGCAGAATTCGCAGCGCTCGGGCGCGAGGTTGCCGAGCGGCGAACGGAATTGAACATCAGGCCAGATGCCGCACAACGTTCTGTCTTGCTATTAGGCGGAGAGCTGTCGGGCGGCCATCTGTTCAATGCCGTGCCGGATCGCGTGTCGTTCACCGTCGATCGACGCACGAATCCAGAGGAGAATTTCGACGCGGAACGCGAACGGCTCTTGGCCATAGTCACGCGCGCGTGCGAGCGCGGGCTCAAGGTCACAGTCGAGGAGCTGCAGCAAGGGCGTCCGTCCGCCACGAGCGCGCGGGTGCCGCTGGCGCGTGCCCTGGCGACGAGCGTCCGTGCCGTGACGGGGAAACCGGCGCGCTTCGAGCTGTGTCCCGGCGTACTCGAGACACGGCACTACGCTGCGCTCGGCGTTCCGGCACTCGCGTACGGTCCAGGGCTCCTGTCCATCTCGCATGGCCCTAACGAGTTCGTCGCGATCGGCAAGCTGATCGACTGTGCCGAAGTCTACGCGCGAACGGCCATCCGACTCCTCTCGTGAACGACCCACCGCAATTGTCCGCGATC
>DATBKN010000353.1:0-2336 GCA_036555845.1 Gemmatimonadaceae bacterium
AGCCTCATCACGATCTCCGCGTTAGGCTTCTTCCTTGGCATGCGTCACGCCACGGATCCGGACCATGTGATTGCGATCACGACGATTGTCGCGCGTCAGCGCAGCATCAAGAGTGCCGCAGTCATCGGCGCCGTGTGGGGAATCGGCCACACGCTCACGATCCTCGCGGTCGGCGGCGCGATCATCCTGTTTACATGGGTCATACCACCGCGCGTGGGGCTGTCCATGGAGCTGGCGGTTGGGCTCATGCTCATCATCCTCGGGATCATGAACCTTTGGGGTGTGCTGCGAATTGCGCGGGCGAGCAAAGACACCCAGCCGGTGCTGCTCGATCATTCAGCGCAGGAGCATGCGGCGGAGCACGTCCATATCCACGCGCACAGCCACGGCGACTACGTCCATACGCACGCCCACGGGCATGCGCCGGAGACACACCCGCACCCGCCGGATCAAACTCCGCTCGCCCGGCTGGACCGTCGCCTCGGCGGGGTGCGCGTGTACCAACTCGTTAGGCCGCTCGTCGTTGGAGTGGTGCACGGGCTGGCCGGGTCGGCGGCGCTGGCGCTGCTCGTCGTCACCACAATCGGCAGCTCGGCGTGGTCGCTGCTCTATTTGCTCGTCTTCGGCGTCGGCACGGTCGTGGGGATGATGCTCATCACGGCGGCCATCGGGATTCCTTTCGCTGCGACCGGCAAGCATTCGCTGCAGCTCAACACGGGGTTACGCGTCGCGTCCGGCGTGATCAGCCTCGCGTTCGGTCTCTTGCTCGCGTATCAGATCGGGTTTGGCAGCGGGCTATTCACTGGGAATCCACGTTGGTTACCGCGCTGATCCGAAACCTGCGGCGCGTAGCCAGCGTCGCCGGACTGATCGCGCTCGCGACGGGATCCGGCGACGCGCAGCGCCTAACAGGCAGCATAGTGGAAGCCGATGGCAAGACGCCCGCGTCTTTGGTTGCATTGCTGGTCCTGGATGCGAGCGGACGTCCGATCGCCCGCGCGCAAAGCACGACGTCAGGCAGTTTTTCAGTGACTGTCCCCAGCGCCGGCGCGTACGTCGTTCGCGCGTTACGCGTGGGATTCAAGCCGACGCAGAGCGATCCGGTCGTCGTCGCTGCCGCCGGTGAGGGAACGATCAGGCTGCAGCTGACGAGCGAGCGGATCGTTCTGGCGCCAGTCCAGGTCCGCGAGCGAGCAACCTGTGGAAACCTGGCGACGAGAAGCGCGCTCGTCGAAACATGGGACCAGGCGCGCGCGGCGTTGCTCGGCGTCGCGCGCACAGAACGGCTCGCCGATGTTCGCTTCGAAACCCTAACGTGGACGATCGAGCGGGACGTGTGGCCGGACACCGGCACGAGGATGAGTGCCGAGTCCTCGGGGAGAATGGAGGGAGCGGCCTACCGTAGTCCTCCGGCGCGCGAGCTGCTGCGCGACGGTTTCGTGCGCGCGTTAGGCGATTCCGTCGAGTTCCATGCGCCCGACGCGTTCGTTCTGCTGGATCCGGAATTTGCCGAGAGTTACTGCTTCTTATTGGAGCCCTCGCCAGCGGGTCATCCAGACTGGATTGGATTGGGCGTTACGCCTGCGCGCCTTCGCGCGGGGAACATTGCGATCGATGGCGTGCTGTGGCTGACGCGAGAAGGCGCGTTGCAACGATTCGAGTACAGCTACCTGGGGCTGGACAAACTGTTCGAGCCGGCACGGCCCGGAGGCCAGGTTGATTTTCTGCAATTGCCGACGGGGGAGTGGATCGTTTCGCGCTGGTCGATCAGGATGCCGCAAGCAGCGGCGGAACGGCAGCAGCAAGGTTTGAGCGCGCGGGAGAACGCCGTGACCAGACTTGGGCGTGTTGTCGAGCGTGGCGCCGTCGTGACTCGAGTGCAGATGAGTGGGGGACAGTTTCTCACCCCCGGGCAGCAGCCGCTCAGCCTAACGATCAAGGCGCGAGACGCTTCGGCGCAGTCCGTGTTAGGCACAACCGTGTCGCTGCCGGCGGAAGGGCTCTCCTGGGTCAGCGACTCGTCGGCAGTTATCGATGTGGGGCCGGTCGGTCCCGGGCGGCACCGGTTCATTGTGCAGACGCCGCTCATGCGCGACGTGGGACTCGCGCCGGAAGTGGTTGACCTAACGCTGTTACCGGATTCGACGGCGCTGCAGCTGGCGCTGTACGTTCCAACGGTCGGCGATGTGCGCCAGCGGCTTTGTCCACAGGCGCCAAAGGAGGCAGTTGCCGTGGGCGCGATCCCCGCGACCAGCGCTGCGACGTTAGGGTCCGTCTACGTCGCGCGCGCTGGCGAGAGTGCCGCCATGCGTGGCACCTCGGTCGCTGTCGACTCG
>DATBKN010000354.1:0-20812 GCA_036555845.1 Gemmatimonadaceae bacterium
GTGGCTCGGATATGTCACCGTGGGAAAGACGCCGCGCACCGATGCGAACGCTCCCTCGCGCACGAGTGCACCTAACGCAGGCAGCCTAACGCCAAGCTGCTCGGCGCGCTTGATGTAGTCCGGATGCAGGCCGTCGAGCGAGATCATGACAAGCCGCGGCTGCGCCGAGGCTATCAGAGATGACGCCATGAGCGCGATTGCCAGCGCTACTGGGAACCATCTGCGCGAATCGCTGTCTGAATCGGCGTTCATCGGTGTTCTCTCATCCTCCCAGTTCCGGCTTACGAAGGGCCGCGGCGACGCGCCATTCGACGAGCTCCGCGAGCATCGCGTGCGACGTCATCGTCGTCGCGCGCAGCAGATCAACGCTCGATTGATCCGACTGCTCGCTCAACTCGCGATCGACACGCATGAGACGCTGTAGCTCTGCGCGGCCGCGCACTTCGATGTTCTCGAAGTCAGACAGCCGCGTAAAGGCATAGAGGCTGCCGAAGATCGCCGGCACGCAGAAGAAGACCAGCTCGGCGATGCACTCGATCAGCAGGCGCATCACGTGGTGCGCTTCCGGAATCGGCTCCGTAACGAGGTCCACGACCGGCGACAGCACCAGAAAGGTGAAAATCAGATAGCGATACTTGTGGAGCAGGTGCAATGGAGCGTGCGCTCTGGCCGCGGCATGAAAGTGATAGCGGATCTGTCCGCGCACCAGCCAATGTCTGAGCAGCGCGTGACACGCCTGACGATACTCCGGGTCGAACAGCTGCCCGCTCAGGACGCCCGCCTCGCGAGTGGCCGCGCGCACGTACCAGTTGGTCCAGTGGGCGCGCGCGTCGTTCTCGCCTAACGTGGGCGGCAGCTCGGCATCGATCCCGGGCCTGCCTAACGGCAAGAGCATGATGATGTGCCGCAGCTTCTCTGCAATCGAACGATAGTCCAGCCAGCGATCATGGTAGCGCTGTTCGCGCACCGTGACGTAGGAATCGAAGATCGCGACGACACACCCCAGCTCCACGAGGCTCAGTCCGATACGCAGCGCGGCGGCAGACCATCCGTCGCCGATCATCTCCGCATTGAGACAGCGCTGCACCAAATAGCCCACCAGAATCGCGATCGGAATCAAGAGCAGCGTCGAGCGACTGACATGGCGGCGATGCAGCGCTGCGTAGCGGTTGGCCTGGAGGTCCGTCCACGTGTACGCCGCGCCGATCGCCCCTTCCAGGCGCGCGACGAGGTCGCGCAGCATCGCGGTGCGAAATGATGGGGCGACGTCGCGCTGCACCTCCGTAGTGAGGAGCCCGCCGCGCGGCGTTTCTTCAGGCAGCGACGCCGGCGCGTGCACCAGCTGGTCGAGATCGTCCGATAGCAGCGGCCGAAACTCCGCATCGCCCGTTAGGCGGGCCGCCCAACTCGTCACCCTCGCGTACAGCGTGGCGGGAGGCGGTGCTGCCGCCGGCTCGTCGAACAGCGCGTGCGCGAGATCGATTCTGCCAAGCGGGGCGACGGAGTCGTGATCGTGCTCCACGTGCGATGGCGGCAGCGCGAACACGGTATGCAGCTTCTGCGTCAGCTCGGCCAGGGACCAACCTCCCCACACGACCTTGCCGTGCTGCAGTTCGACGAAGGCGATCGCGTGGTCCTGCCGGCGTCGGGCGTCGATACCGATGACCGGCACGTTCGCGCGTAGCGCCTCCAGCACGATCTCGGGTGTTCCGCCCGGTCCCTGCGCCTCGCCCTGATCCCAGATGGCGAGCAGTATGTCAGACTGCCTGACTGTGGTGAGGCCGACGGCGACGTACGCGTTAGGCGCTGTCCGGTTGCTATCCAGCTCGAGCACCGCGCTGGCCTGCCTGCGCAGCTCATCAAACTCTTCCACCGAGCCCGGGCTCTCCCACTCCGTGCGCTCGATGAAGTCGTGCCGGTAGATGTCCGCCGCGAACGGGAAGACGCATTGCAGGTCGAACGGCGAGGGCCGTAGCTCCAGGCCAGCTCGTGCGACGATGCGATCAGAACCCTCAGCGAGTGGTGACACGAGGCGCAACACCGTTGCCTCATCGGAGTATGGCGTCCGCCGGTCTCGATGGCGGACCTGGGCAACCGATGCGGCGATTGCCGTTAGGACCTCATCCGCGCGTTGTCTCAGAATGCCCAAGTCCGCGGCATTTGCGCGTAAGCGTTTGGGCCGATGCCCAGTTACGCCGACGCGACAGATCAGGCGAGGCTTGTGAATGGCAGCGAGCGGCGGGGTTCCAGGCACGGGCCGCTACGCTATCCGCGCGACGCCGAGGAGGGAAGCATCCAGAGAACAACCATGAGGGCTTTCCACCACGGAAACGCGGACCAACGCAGACAAAACGCCGTGCCATTCTGAATTGCCTTGTCCGCGTTTGTCCGCGGTGGAGTTGTTAATCGTTTCTCTGTCAGCTCTTGGCGGGAAGCTCGATGGCCTGCGCGGGAATCTGCGCGCTTGAGACGCGCCGGGTGCGCAGATAACGGCGAACGCCGATCCACACTACGAGTCCAATTGCGCCGAGCGGAACGAGCCAGCCTAACGAAGCGATGAACGCCGCGATGAAGAGCACGAAGTTGCGCCACATGTTCTTGAACGACTCGGCGATTGGGCCGACGCCAGGTCCGCCGACAACGGGATACGGTTGGTGGACGCTGACTGTGAGCGTGCTGAGCGCGATATGCGCGCGCAGATAGCGCAGCCGTCCTTCATAGCGCTCGATCTCCTCGCGAACGCGCGCCAGCTCACGCTCGGCGGCGATGACGTCTTCCAACTTGCCGGTGCGCGTGGCGAGAATCGCTTGAATGCGCTCCTCGAGGCGCCGCGCATTGGCCAGGCGCGCCGTCACATCGACGAACTGCTCCCCGACGTCTTCGGCCGTGGTGTTGACCGACTCCACCTTGCCTAACGGGGACAAACCGGTCATCGCCGAGTCGAAGCGCGTCGCCGGAATCTTGAGCTCGATCGTCGCCGCTGGGACCTGATCCTGGCCCGTGGTGACCGAGGTGTTGGCCACGTAACCGCCCATCCGCTGAGCAAGCGCGCGCAGCGCAGACACAGCGACATTGAGGTCGTTGACTTCAACGGTCGCTGTCCCGTTGCGGATTATCATGCTCGGTGCGACCAACTGGGGTGTCATCTGCGACTGACTCACCGCGTCCGGCGCTGCTTTCTCTTCTCGTGCGCCCGCCTGGTACAGATCGCGCGCCATTGGCGATGCGCTTGGCGCGATGGGGTGTCCTTCTTCTCCAGCATCGCTCACGCGGTTTTGGTCGCAAGCGGCGAACGCGACAGCAACTGCTAGAGTCGTTGTGAAGCAGGCAAACTGACGGGCGCGCATTGTTGGTCCCTACCAGGGTTGAGGTTGTCTCGCTTTCCCTGGTGAGACGTCATCAGGCAGCGTTTCTTGCACAGCGGGTTCAGACTCCCGCCTTGGGGTCAGGCTCCGCCACAATGGCGGAGTCTGACCCAGCACGGAGTCTGACCCCGGTGCGTCGGACCCCGCGCTCGAGGATGGCGTAGTAGATATTCTGGAGCCCTCACATCACGTGCAAACAATGTCTCGATCGACACTTCCAGCTCTCTCGCTTGGCCTCATTGCGTTCATTACGAGCGCCGGCGGCGCGCAACAACGCCCCGCCTCCGCCAGTCGAGCGGCGGCGCAGTCCGCGCCGATCAGCGATATCCGGTACGATGTCGCCTTCAATCCGACGCTCGCCGGCGAGCGCTTGCTGCGTGTAACGATGCGCTTCGCGGTGACGGGAAACGAGCCGGTTCTCCTGTCGCTCCCGGCGTGGACGCCCGGCGCCTACGAGATCTCCAACTTCGCGCGTAACGTGTGGCGCTTTTCCGCGTTAGGCGGAGAGAAGCCGCTTACCTGGGACAAGCTGGATTACGACACATGGCGCGTGCGGCCCGACGGTGCGCGCGCGATCACGGTGACGTTCGACTATCGCGCCGATTCGCTGGACAATGCGATGGCCGACACGCGAAACGACTTCGCGTTCTTCAACGGCACGAACATCTTCATGTATCCGGAAGGCCGCGGTTTCGACTTCGCCGCCACGGTATCCGTGACTGCGCCTAACGACTGGCGCGTGACGACAGGCATGCCGGCTGCAGGCGCGCCGCGCACATATCGCGCTGGCAATTACCACGATCTCGTCGACTATCCGACGTTCATCGGCCGCTTCGACGTTGACAGCGCGACCATAGGCGGCAAAACGGTTAGGCTGGCGACGTATCCCGAGGGAGCGCTGCGCAATCCCGAGCGCGCCAGGCTCTGGGACGATCATCGCAAATTCCTGCCGGAGATGAACAAAGTCTTCGGCGAGATGCCCTTCGACACGTACACGACGTTCATCATGTTCGACACGTCGTACGCGGGCGCCAGTGCGCTCGAGCATAGCAACTCACACTTCGGCATCTATACGCCGTTCATCATCGGGAATCCAATCCTTGCCTCGATCACGTCGCATGAAGTCTTCCACGCATGGAACGTCAAGCGCATGCGACCATCGGATCTCTGGCCCTACAGCTACAATGACGCGCAGCCGACGCCGTGGTTGTGGGTGAGCGAAGGGATCACGGACTACTACTCCGATCTCATGCTCGTGCGCGGGGGCGTGATCGATTCGAGCGCGTACCTGCGGTCTCTCAACGAGAAGATGGACGAGGTTGGCTCGCTTCCACCCGTCGCACTCGAGGACGCGTCGCTTTCCACGTGGATCCATCCGACCGACGGAACGGGCTACATCTATTATCCAAAGGGCGCGCTCGCCGGCTTTCTGATCGACGTGATGGTGCGCGACGCCAGCGACAACAAGCAGGGGTTGGACGACGTGATGCGCGATGTCTACCAGAATTCGTACAAAAAGGGAACGGGGTTTTCATCCGACGACTGGTGGGGCGCCGTTAGGCGCGCGGCCGGTGGACAAGCCACACAGTTCGAGGATTTCCGCGCGCGCTTCATCGACGGCCGCGAGCCGTTCCCATACGCCCGCGTGCTGCCGCTCGCGGGTCTCCGCGTGCGCACGGATTCAATGCGCAGTCCGCGCATCGGGGTGCTGACGGAAAGCGACTCCAGCGGCGTGCGGGTGACGAGTGTGGAACCGGGTTCTGCTGCCGAAGGAGCGGGCGTGCGCGCGGGCGATATCCTCGTTCGTGTCGGTGACATCGCGGTCAACGATCCTTCTTTCGGGGAGCGCTTCCGCGCGCGTTACCGCACGACGGCCGAAGGCACCTCCTTGCCGGTCATCGTTCGACGGGAGGGAAGTGAAACCACGCTCCAATTGCCCGTGCGGATGGCGATTAGCACGCGGCAGGTCCTGGAGTTCGATTCGGCGGCGTCGGCAAAGGCGGTGCGCATCCGGCGCGGGCTATTATCCGGTCAGCGCGGATGACGCCTAACGCTTGACGCTGCTTTCGATGGCACGACGCAGCAGCATTGCCTGGCCTGCATGGTACGCCGTGTGGGCCAGGAGGCCGGCGATCGTCGCTCGGTAAGTCACGCCGCTGCCGAGTGCCGCGTCGCGCTCGCCGCCGATGCGCTCCTCGAGACGTTTGGGGTCGAATCGCTTGATGGCGGCTCGCAGTTCTTCATGCGCTTCACTGAGTCGTGACACCGCGCGCTCCCAGGCCGCATCGTCCACGACAATGTCGTTAGGTGGAAAGTCACCTTCTTGCGGCGGCCCTGGCGGCGCCCCGTTCACTCGTCGCGCGACCTCGCCGGCCCATGCGGCGGTGTGGTGCACGAGCTCGTAGATTGTGTGCGCACTGGCGACGACGCGTTGCGATGCCTGCTCGGCGCTGAGTCCGGCGAGCACATCGCGCCAGGAGGGTCCATGCCACGCGTCGCCCGCCACAATGGATCGGATGTCAGCGGTCAAAAAAGCCATTGGTCACCTGGATGCTTGAGCAACGGATGCGAGAAGAACGTCTCTTCAAAACGTCAACGGCAAGAACCTATTCGGATCATGCGAACATGTCGGATAGGACCGGATTCGGTTCGTCGCCGCGAACGCGGTTCATGGGCCCTGCATACGACTTCCCACGAGGCTTTTGTTCTTCTACTTAAGAAAGAGCGTAAGCGGCCTCATAGGGACGCGTTCAGCTCTGCTCCTATTTCAGTCGCGCGCTCCGGCGCCGGTCGATTCGTGTCATCCGAACAGCAGTTGCTCTTTCATTAATTCACGGCAAACGAGTGTCAGGTCTTTCGAAAGGTACCGACATGCAAGAGCCCAACCCGGCAATCGCAGAATGCTTTGTGGAGCGGTCGCGCTACTTTCTGAACAACGAGTATCTGCCGAAGATTCGTCTCGCGATCGAGCCGCTGAGCGAGGAGGCTATCTGGTGGCGCGGTAACGAATCCTGCAACGCGATCGGCAACCTCATGCTGCACCTGGCCGGAAACATCCGGCAATGGATCGTGAGCGGAGTCGGCGGCGCGCAAGACGTTAGGCAGCGCTCGACGGAATTCAGGGCCCGCGGCGGGAAGGACAAGGCCGCGCTCCTCGCCATCCTCACGGACGCGGCGCGCGACGCCGACGTGGTGATCGCCGCGCTCCGCGCCGAGGACCTCCTCCAGGACCGCCTGATCCAGGGGCGGTCAGTGACAATATTTGAGGCTGTCTACCACGTTGTGGAACACTTTTCGACCCACACTGGTCAAATCATCCTCCTGGCCAAGCTGCACGCCGGGGAGCAGGTCCGCTTCTACGATGACGCAGACCTGGCACGACCCTTGTGGAAGGAAGGCACCAGGAGCTAGCGAGAGGCAGCCAATGCTGCCAGCTGCTGTCGGCTATCGGCCGCCACCCGTTAGCTGACAACTTTAGTTAGAGTTGTGACGGCCGTTCTCACGCCTGTTGATTAGGATCAATGTATGCATGACCGCCGTGAATTCCTGAGACTTGGCCTCGGTGCCGCGTTAGGCGTAAGTGCCGTGCCGGCGAGCGCGTGGGCTATCACCCAGCCGCCGAAAAACCTCACTCGGCGGATCACAGTGTACAAATCGCCGGACTGCGAGTGCTGCAAGAAGTGGGTGGAGCACATCAAGCAGACCGGTTGGATCATCGATATCAAAGACACCGAGAACATGACGAAGGTGAAGAACGACGCGCGCGTCCCTGAAAAGGTGCGCTCCTGCCATACCGCTGTCGTCGGTCGCTTCGTCATGGAGGGGCACGTCCCCGCCGACCTGATGCTGGCCTTCATGAAAAACCCACGCGGTGTTGCTGGCCTGGCCGTCCCTGGGATGCCCGTCGGCAGTCCGGGAATGGAAGTCCCCGGTCGCCCGGCCGACCGCTATCAGGTGCTCGGCTTCTACCGGGACGGTCGCACGTTCGTCTACGCCTCGCTCTAGCGCGCCAGCGTCACAAGCGCGGCGGCGAACGCGACGAGCGGCACTCCTGCGAGCGCCGCCGAGCGCAGCGGGTGATACCAGGGTTGCGGCAGGCGCTGATGCCGTGCTACGAGCGCCATTACGACCAACACCACGCTGAGGCCGACCGCCCAGCCGACGAGCCGCGGGTTGCGTCCTTCGACGAAGAGCGCCGTTGGTGACCATGCGCCGGCGATGAAGGTGAGCGAATTGAGCAGGATCGCCGTGAGGTGCACGCGTTGTCCAACGGGGGCCTTGCCCCAAATCGTCGAGGCGCCGTAGGCGATGAGGGCGAAGGCGACGGTGTAGAGGATGGCGTTGAAGGAGAACACTAGGGGCTAGGGGCTAGGGGCTAGATCTCTATTGTCGTTAGGTGGAGATAGCTGTGCTGGGTCGGTCCACTAGCCCCTAGCAACTATCCCCTAGCCCCTATCAACCATTGAGCACTTTCTTCGCGATTGTCTGAAGCTGCATGTTCGACGTCCCCTCGTAGATCGTCCCGATCTTGGCGTCGCGATAGAACTTCTCCACAGGGAAGTCTTTGGTATATCCATAGCCGCCGAACAGCTCGACGCATAACGAGGTGACGCGCTCGCACACCTGTGAGGAGAAGAGCTTGGCCATCGCGCCTTCCTTCGCGATGTCGTGGCCTGCATCCTTGAGGCGTGCCGCGTTGTAGACCATGAGGCGCGCCGCTTCCAGTTCGGTGGCCGCCTGCGCGATCTGAAACTGCACCGCCTGGAAGTCGGCGACGGCCTTACCGAATTGGTGCCGCTCCTTGATGTAGCTGGTGGTGGCGCCTAACGCACCGGCCGCGACGCCGATCATCTGTGCGCCGATGCCGATGCGCCCTTCGTTCAGTGTTTCGATCGCGACCTTGTAGCCCTGCCCGGGCGCGCCTAACACATTAGCGTCGGGGACTTCGCACTGGTCCAGAATCAGCTCGGTGGTGCTCGACGCGCGGATGCCGAGCTTGTCCTCTTTCTTGCCGACAGTGAACCCCGGGAAGTCGCGCTCGACGATGAACGCGGTGATCCCCTTGTAGCCCGCCGACGGATCCAGCGTCGCGAAGACCACGTAGATCTCAGCCTCGGCGCCGTTGGTGATCCACATCTTGCGGCCGTTGAGCACATAGCCGGAGCCGCGCCTAACGGCGCGCGTCGCGAGACCGAAGGCGTCGGACCCTGAGCCGGGCTCCGACAACGCATAGGCGCCGATGCTGTTCGATGTGAGACGCGAGAGGTATTGCTCGCGCTGCGCCGGCGTCCCGTACCGCGTGATGGGATAGTTTGCCAGCGTGTTCTGCACGTCGATCACGACAGCCATGGAGGCGTCGACCTTGCTCAGCTCTTCGACGGCGAGCGCCACCATCATCAGTGAGCCGCCGGCGCCGCCATACTCCTCGGCGACTTCGATCCCCATCAGCCCCAGGTCGAAAGCCTTCGTTATCAACTCAGGATCGATCTTTGCTTGCTGCTCCATGTGAGCGACGCGCGGCAGAACCTCATCGCGCGCAAAAGCGGCGACTGCGTCGCGGAACAGCGTCTCGTCCTGCGACAGACAAGTGAGCGGCTGAGGAGTCGTAGAGGGTTCTGCGGTCATCCTTGAACGCGAAAGTGGCTAGCGCACGAGAGCGAGTCAAGCTGACAGCCGTCAGCTGCCAGCCGATGGCCGACAGCTGCTGTAAATAGTAGCAAAAGAGGCGGCTTGCGCCGCCTCTCGTCCTTCAGATGCACTGCAACTTCGTTAGGCGTTGCGATCCAGACAACCAGTGAACTTCGGATTGTTACCTTCCTCGTCGGCATGAATCGGGAAATTCACGTCGGTACCATACTCGCTGGTCTTGTAGTGCGGTCCGGTCGGGAAGACGTTGTCCGGACTGCGTCCAAACTGACGCACAAGCCGCCGCAGGTCGCCTAAACGCTGGCCGCGACTGAACGTCCAGAAGGCTTTCTCACGAAACGTTAGGCTGACGCGCGCGGAGTCCGTTCCAGGATCCGTAAGCGGCGGCAGCGCGGTCGCGCCGAGAGTCACAGTCCCAAGTTCCGTAATCCGAGCGGATCCTGTTCTCAAGCCGTTGAGGATTGTCAGCCAGCCGGCGGCATCGCCGCCGCGCAGCGCTGCCTCCGCTTCGATGAGTCGCGCATCGAGACCGCTCACTACGTCAATTGGAGTCAGTCGATCGTACAGCGTGGTGCGACGCACGAACGTCCCGCCGTCCTGGCCGACCGTCTTGGTATCCGTAACCGGGAGGCGTGGATCGTGTGCGGAAAAGAACGGAACAGCATTCCTCACGAGCAGATTGCGGCTGTTGCCTTCGAGAGAGTCGGCAACGGTATAGCGCCGAGCACTGAAGCCCTGATTCCAGATGATGTTGTCCGATGTCGCGAGCGACGACGTTGTCTGATACGAGAAGGAATTCGGCACGCCAGCGGTCCCGCCGATCGCGGTCGCTGCCGCGGCGAATTGATTGTTCGCGAGTAGCGCGCGTGCCTTGCCGACACGAGCCGCGCGCTGGATGCGCACGCTTGCAGCGTCTGTCGCCGTGCCAACGATCGCCAGTGCACTGTCGAACGAAGCGATCGCTCTGCTGAAGACCTCTGAAACCGTGAGCGGGTCTCCAAAAACTATCTCCTCCTGAGTGCCGTCGCTCAGCGGAATCCCGTTGCAGAAGTCCGACGCCAGTTGCACTTCGGCAAAACCGCGCGCGAAATACATCTCCGCGCGGAGCGCGGTGTTCGTGGGCAGCCACTCATTCAGGAGGGTAATCGCTTGTTGCGCAGCGGTCCGCACGCGATACAAACGACGCAGCTGGGTGTTGATGGACCCATTGTTCGTCTGCACCTTGCGCCAGTCGGCTTCGTCGTTCTGGATGAAGGTGGAGCTCGTCCCCCATTCATCGGCGAGCAAGCCGCCAAAGAGCCAGGTACTTTCCTGGCCGACCGTCACATCGCGCAGTCTGCCTAACGCGCCGTTGGCGACGGCGACGGCACCGGCTGCGGAGTTCGTGTTTTCAGGGGGGATGATGTCCGGGTCCTGCACCTCGAGCAGCGAGTCGGTGACGCTGGAGCAACTGGTGATTCCCGCGGCAAGCGCCGCGCCAAGCACGATGTGCTTCAGGCGCCCGCCGAAATGAAATGCGTGTCGCATTGACATGTCCTCTCGGTGAGCGTGGTTAGAAGACGACGTTGAGCCGCACGATGAAGTACGTCGGCGGACCCAGCGTCTGGAATTCAGATGGAACGTTGTTATCGACGGTCGCCTGGTAATCCGACTCGGGATCGACTCCGCGGTAAGCGGTCCAAACTTTCAGGTTGCGCGCCGACGCAACGATATTGGCGCTGCGTGCCCGAAGAAGCCGCGCCGCCATGTCGTTGCTCAGCGAGTACTGCAGCGATAGCTCGCGGAAGCGCACATAGTCGCCCTTCTGCAAGTATCCGGCGTTCGTTCGCGCGGGATGTTCCAGCGCGGCAGTTACCATCGCTTTGTCTTCCAGCGACGCGTTCGGATCCATGCGACCGCCGCAATTGGGCCGCGTGCAGCGAATGCGTTCGGTGTTGTTGTACCAGCGGTGGCCGCCGCGATAGTCGAACAGCGTCTGCAATCGGACATGCCGATTGAGGAACTCGAACCCGTTCGTTAGGGTCGCGAGGTGACGTGGCTGCGTGTAACCGATGAAAGTGTCCACCGAGTCCACAAAGATCTCGTTTCTCGCCGGGTCGTCGAAGTACGTGATCAGTCCGTCGCCGTTCTTGTCCTCCCAGCCGAGGATCTTGTTTTCCCAGAAGCCGAACAGCGGATACCCCTCGACAACGCGGGTATTGGTGCCTATCTGAGGCGGCGTACCGCCTAACGACACTAGCTCGTTGGAATTGGTGGAGTAACTCAGGTTCATGTCGAGGGCCGCAAAACGCCGCTCGAGTAGCTGGCCGCCGAGCAGCACTTCCCAACCCTGATTCCTCACGGCGCCCAAGTTTCGGCGAACGTCGGCAGCGACGCCGGCCGACGGAGCTACAATCGCGGAGATCAGAGCGTCTTTCGTGCGCTTGTTGTAATACGTGACGTCGAGCGTCGCGCGGCTGTTGAAGAGCTTGGCTTCGAAGCCACCTTCTATCTCCGTGCTCCGCTCGGGGCGGAGATCCTTGTTCCCAAGATCCGTGAGCTGAACGCCGCTAATGTCGGTGCCCTGCAAACTCACAACGGCGGACTGGAAGAAACGCAGCGCATCGTTCGCCTGCGGTTGCACGCCCGATGCGCCGTATGCCGTGCGAATGCGCAGCTCGCTCAGCCATCCCATCTTCGGGAAGAACTCTTCCTGAGAGACGAGCCAGGAGAGGCTGGCTTTGGGATAGTAGACGCGCTGGTAGTCGGTGCCGAATGCGCTGTTCTGGTCGGTACGGATGGCGGCCGTCAGGAACAGCCGATCATTCAGTGCGGCGGCTTCTTCCAGGAACACTCCGAACGTCTTGACTCGAGTGGTCGCCTCGCTCGCCGTGCGCGTCGTCGCCCCGTTAGGCGTCTGTGCGCCCGGCGGCAGCTGCGTGCCGGCCGCCTGCCCGAACGCAGTCTCGGTATTGACGTATTGCACGCCTAACGTGCTCTTGAGGTTGAGCCACGCCAGCGGGTTGTATGCCGCCGTGCTTCCGAGGTCTACCGTTGTATTGCGCAGATTCTGCCGCGTGTTCGTCTTGAAGCCATCGCGATAAATATTGGTGATCGGCGGCCCCTCGCCGTTGAACAAGAAGCTGTCATCGGAGCGGGCCGTAAAGTCATTCCCCACCGTTAGGCGGTTTTGCAGCCAGCTCATCGGACGCCAATTGGCGTTGCCGCTCAGGATGAAGCGGTTGATCCCCTGCTCGCTCTTTTGCTGCCACGAATAACCGGGAGTCCACGCGCGGTATCCCCGCAGCGCGGTATTGAGCGGAGCGCTGCTCCCCGTGAGTCGCTCCGGCGCGCAAATCGAGCAGCCCGGTCCGCCGAACGCCTGCGAACCGAGGCCCGCCGTCGCGTTCGACTCGAGCGAGTACCGCTGCGTCAGGTTGATGAATCCAGAGGAAAGCGACAGGTCGAGCTGCGGATTCACCGCGCTATTGAGGTTCATCCGCACCGTATTCCTGGCCAGCGCGTTCGGGCGATCTATCCAATCGCGGATCGGCAGGTTCTGCGTCTTGAGACGAGCCTCTTCGAACGGCGGCAGCTTCATCACGCCCGTTTCATCCTCGCGCTCTCCCGCCAGGAAATAGCGGACGGCATCTGTGCCGCCGGACAGCTGCAAGCCGTATTGGTTGCGGTAGCCATTATCGATGGGCTTGAGCGAGTCAACATCGAAAAGGTTCAGCTTAGCGACGCTATCTACGGTGCACTGGCCCACACCGACTCGTTGCAGGTTGCAGAAGTTGAACGCGGCCGGCAGGCCCGTGGAGGTCTGTTTACCGAAGATCGTATATGCAGTCGGGTAGGTATTCCGATCTTGGAGCAGACCGGCTTCCCCGTAGGCTGTCCAGCGCGCGGCGCCAGCGCGCCCGCGTTTCGTCGTGATCACCACAACGCCATTGGCCGCGGCAGTGCCATAGAGTGCCGCTGCCGAAGGACCCTTGATGATCTCGATGTTTTCGATCTCATCGGCGTTGATGTCGCCCACGCGGCTTGGCGTCGCTCCGCCGGTAAAGAGGCTCGTGTTATCGGCGTCGCTCGTCATGCGCACGCCGTCGATGACGAAAATCGGCTGGTTACTGAGGTTGAGTGATGACTGACCGCGGATGCGCATTCGGCTGCCGGATCCGGTCTGATTCCCTTGAGTGACTGCGAGACTGGTCGTGCGCGCAGTGAGCAGATCATCGATGTTCTTGATCGGCGCACTCTCCAGGACCTTGACGGGGTTGATCTGCGCGACTGTGTTGCCGACTTCCACTCGCCGTGTCTCGCCAGTCGCTGTGGTCACGACGGGAGCCAGGCTGACGGCGACAGCACCTAACGAGAACTCGACGGTGGCTTGCTGGCCGGCCGCCACGGTCACGGGTTTCTTCTGCTCCGCGTAACCGACACGCAGGACGCGCACCTGGTGCGTCCCCGCCGCGACATTGCGGATCGTGACTCGTCCCTCGGAGTTTGTCAGGCCGCCGAGGTTTGATCCGATGATCGATACCTGTGCCTGATCGATCGGGTTTGAGCCGGCGGCGTCGACGACGCGGACCGCGATGCTTCCCGTTTGCGCCGACACTACCGACGCGCTCAGAAGGACGGCGATCCCGGTCGCCCACCGGGCCCATGCCAACGTGCGAGTGTGCATGCTTCTCCTCCGACTAAAGGTTGAGGGTCGTGGAGGACCTGTGTGCCGAAAAAACGGCGAATGGGACACAACGTTGCCCCAGTCAGAACCCGCTACCTATATGGCGATGTGACGGAGGTCGTCAAGTGCGACTGTCCACCCGCCACAGCGTGTTGCACACCATGGGTTTCAGCCATCACGCGCGCCTTTGTGCGCTGCCGAAGGGCAGGCAAACCGCAACGATCGGTGCTCATGACCCTGTGAGGGGGCAGCGAGCGCCGGCGCGAGACGGAAAGCCCCGCTTTTAGCGTGAGGCGCTCGCCGTGCTAAGTGCGGGTCCGGCGCGCAACTGGCGCGACTTCCAGCGCAAACCACGGTAAAGCTTGTGCGCCGAGTCGACAGCGGCTGTCACGTTAGGCGCGCTTCCAGGTTCGATAGCGTGCGTCGCGAGAGAATCCGCGCGCAAGTCGAAGACTTCGGTGCCGGGCTGGCGGCCGCCGACGAACTCGATCACGAGCTTGTCGTCGATGATGGCGCTCCAGGCCCCGTGCCGGATGCTATCCGGAATGATCTCGCGAGTGCTGAACGTGCGCGAGGCCAGAATTGGGCTGTTCGAGCGCGTTGTGGAATCGGCATCCCAGTAAACGTCGAGCGAAGTCCCCGGCAGTTTGCTCGTGCCCAGCGCGACGTGTTCGATCGTTGCGGCGAGGTCGCGCAGCGTCACGTAGTCGGCGACGCGTTTCCCGGCCGGGACGCGTCCGCGTGCCGTGATCAGCAAGGGGACGTGCAGCACCTGCGGGTAGAGTGTCGCGCCGTGATCGAACGCACCGTGTTCTCCAAAGTGCTCACCATGATCGCTTGTCACGACGACGATCGTGTTGGACAGCGCTCCAGACGCGGCGAGTGAGTCCAGCAGCATGCCGATGCGTGAGTCCACGTACGCGATCGCGGCTTCGTAGGCATCACGCTCGGCCTGGACTTCGTGCGGCTTCATAGAGGCCTTGCTGGATCGAAAAGCGATCCCCCCGTTAGGCATCGAAAAGCCGATGTTCCAGTTTTTCCGTGCGCTGTCGGGACCGAACATCGTGGCGAAGGGCGCCGGAGGAAGGTAAAACTCGTGTGCGTCGAAGTAATTCACGAAGGCGAAGTACGGGCGCGTGCCGCGCGAGCGCAGCCAGCGCACCACGCCCTCGTTCACGGCGTCTGCACTGCGGCGATTGACGTGATCGTACCAGTGAATCGCGCGTCGCAATCGCGGCCGGTGCAGCAGCCAGGTCGTGAGCGACGCGCTCATCGCGAGCTGCCTAACGTTGCGCTGGAAGTCCTCGTAGTGGGCGAATCCGCGCGCCACACCGACTTCGTGCGACACCATGTAGTTCCCGACAAAGCCGCCGGTGACGTACCCCGCGTCGCGGAAGCGCTCCGCCAGCGTGAGGTCAGCGCCATCCAGCGGAGTTACCCAGTCGGCGCTCAGCTCGTGCGGGTAGCGACCGGTGAATAGCGAGGCGTGCGAGGGGAGCGTCCACGGTGCCGTCGAGAACGCGCGGTCGAAGCGCACGCCGGAATCGGCCAGTGCGTCGAGCGCCGGCATGGTGCTTCGTGCGTAGCCGTTCACGCTGCTGCTCTGCGCGCGGACGGTGTCGAGGAGAAGCAAGAGCACGTTAGGCGCGTTCCCGTCCGCGGCGGCAAGCCTGGACAGCGCGCGACGTTCGCGCAGCCCGTTGCTCGCGATGACAGCGCCGCCGAGGACGAGCACCGCACCGCCTAACGGAATCAAGCCACGCTCGACAATCGTGCGCGCCGCACCGCGCCGCCGCATCGTGCCATACGCCGCGATGCCCGCGCCGAGGCTGAGAATCGCTCCCGCGCGGCGCCTGATCTGCGGCACGCGTTCGCTGAGCGACCACACAGCCAGTGCGACCAGCGCGCCTGTGACGAGCGCAGCCTTGGTGGCCGACCGCACGTGTCCCCCAGCGAGCGAAAGGACGGCGATCATCGCAAACGCCAGAACACTGAAAAGCAGCGCATTTGCCAACGGCGCCATCCACACAATGTCCAACCCCGTGTGGATCTGCATTCTGCCCGCGAGATAGTGCCACGCCAGTCGGATCGCGGCCTCACCAAGGCCCGCAACGAGACCCAACGAAACGGCTCGGCGAAGTGAGACAGTGACCCAGCGCGCATCGCTCTGCGTCAGGGATTTTGCATTGCTGCTTTCCGATGTCGTCACCGACATACGCTCCAGGTATTCAAGTCGATCGGCCGAGTTCGTCACGCGCTACAACTGCTGGCGCCAAGCTAGTTCGTTCGCACCCTTCAGGCTGAGTTACCTGCAGCTTGGAGTCCCAGTCCCGGGCTCTCTGGGTTCAGAAAGGAGGAAGCTATTCGGCGTCTTGGACACGCCTGAGGAGGCCGTATAACATCCCGCGAACTTCAATGACTTGGTCGCCTAACGCTTTGCAGTCGGATGAGGAGATCAATTCTGTATGGAGGGCGAATTGTATCTGATACTCCAGTTCGCTCGCTGATCCGATGGCGATCTGAAGGGAATTTTGCGAAATCTCGATTCGTTTGCCGCCCACAACCCTCCGAGATGTTTGAAGGGATCGAAAGCGCGGCTCGTCAGCTTGCGAGATGCACGCAGAGCGATCTCGTCGCAAAGCCGATTTTGTTTTGCGATCGACGTCAACGGCGAGACGATGTGCTTTCTGCCACACCAACAGGTTGCGGAAATCCTGCATCCACTAAGGTCGCAGGCTGAACCAAGTGCGCCTTCACCGTTTCATGGCATGTTGGATCTCATCTCCGCTTCCGCCTCAGAACTCTGAACGCGCGACTAAAGACTCCAAGCTTGTATGAAGGACCGGTTAGCTTGGCGTCCGCGGTCCTGCGTGCTCAGTGTTCAGGACGGTTACGCCCGAAAGACCTGCAGCGCTAAATCAACTTTGCCGAACGGCGCCGAGACCTGCACCCCCTGAACGGCTGGTCGCACGTGGTCGTACATCTCGCGCGCGATGGCGATTCCTTCCTGAATCGCGTGCTCCTTGGATTTCTCGTTCGCCTTGCGCATCCGCTCGATTACCTCGCGCGGCACAACGACGCCAGGCACCTCGTTCGCGAGAAATTCGGCGTTGCGGACGGAGACGAGCGGCCAGATGCCGGCAACAATCGGGATGCGTGCGCCGTCGAGCGTGGCAAGGAAGCGCTCCAGCTGCGCCACGTCGAACACAGGCTGCGTGATGGCGTACTCGGCGCCTGCCTCCACCTTGTACTGGAAGCGCTTGCGCTCGAGCGTCACGTCCACGGCGGCAGGGTTGACGCCGACTCCGATCGCATAACGAGTGGGCTTGCCGATCGCGTTGCCACCCGGGTCGAGCCCGTGATTCAGGTTGCGTACCAGGTTCGTCAAGCCGATCGAGTCGATGTCGAATACAGCGGTCGCATCGGGATAGGGACCCATCTTGGGCGGATCGCCGGTGATGAGCAGGAAGTTGCGCAGTCCCAGGGCGCACGAGCCTAACAAATCGCTCAGCATGCCGAGCAGGTTGCGATCGCGGCAGCAGTAGTGCGTCACGGTCTCGATGCCGACGCTCTGCTCGATCAACACGCTCGTCATGACGGCGCCCATGCGGCTCTGCGCCCGCGGCCCGTCCGGGACGTTCACTGCGTCGACGCCGGCCGACTTGAGCCGGCCGACGTCGGTAAGCATTTGTGATGCGTCCACGCCGCGCGGCGGGACGATTTCAACCGACGTCACGAACTCGCCCAGCGCGATCTTCTTCCCCCAGGCCGAGCGCTCGGCGAGCGGGACCGGTTCCGCGCCGGCGGGTTTTGCGGCGGCTTCCGGGCGTGCACCGTCGGCGACAGGACCGTGCACGGTCACGTGAGGCGTCGCCAAATAGTGTTCGTGGCGCGGCACGACCGAACGAATCGCTTCCACCATGGCGCGCAGGTGATCCGGCGTCGTTCCGCAGCAACCGCCGATGACTTTGACGCCCGCCCGCAGCAAGTGGGTCGCGTACGTCGCCATGTATTCCGGGGTCGCCATGTACATCGAGCGGCCGCCGACGTCGCGCGGCATGCCGGCGTTCGGTTGCGCGCTGAGCTTGCGGCGCGTGACCGGGACCATGCGTTCTATCGCCTCGAGGATTATTTGAGGGCCGACGGAGCAGTTGAGGCCGATGACGTCAGCACCTAACGCGTCCAGGCGCTGCGCGATGTCTTCCGGCGAGGCGCCGAATGGCGTGTGCATGTCGGTGCCGATCGTGACCTGGGCGATGACAGGCATGGTCGGATCGACAAGCCGAGCGGCGGCGATCCCTTGGGCGATTTCGTCGAGATCGCCGAACGTCTCGAGCAGGATGCAATCCGCACCACCTTCGCGCAGCGCAGTGATCTGCTCGGCGAACGCCGCGCGTGCCTCGTCAGCGCTCGTGGGCCCATAGGGCTCGAGACGCACGCCTAACGGGCCAACCGCGCCGGCGACAAGGCGTCCTTCGCCGGCCGCTTCGCGAGCTACCTTCGCCGCCGCGCGATTGATTGCCGCAACCTGATCCTGCAGCCCATACTGCGTGAGTTTGAATCGGTTCGCACCAAAGGAGTTCGTTTCAATCGCGTCGCAGCCCGCTTTGATGTACGCAGCATGGATATCGCGCACGAGCTGCGGCGCGCGCAGGGCGAGCTCGTCGTAGCACTGATTGATGAAGACGCCCTTGAGGTAGAGCATCGTGCCCATCGCGCCGTCGAAGACGACGACACGATCGGGATCCAGGAGCCGCTCGATTCTGTTCACGCGACCTGCTCGCTCGCGCCGCGTACGGGCGCTGGACTGCCTGGAGCCGCGCCGACCTCTCCCCGCACCGCGTAGTACTTGGCCGCGGGGTGATGCACGATGATCGCCGCCGTGGATTGTTCCGGCACGAGCTGGAAGGCGCTCGTGAGCTGCATGCCTAACGCAGACTCGGCGGGCAGCAGCTTGAAGACCTGCGCGTGGTCGTCCAGGTCGGGGCAGGCGCCGTAGCCCCAGGAGTAGCGCTTGCCGGCGCTCGGCGGCACGCCCAGCTCGCGCCGAATCCTGCGATGCATCCACTCCGCTGTCGCTTCGGCTGCTTCCACGGCGACGCCGTGGCTGAAGTACGCCTCGGTGTACTGATCACTCGCCTGCAGCGAGTCGAAGCGGCGCGTGGCGCTGTCGCCGACTGTCACGACTTGCAGCGCCGCGACATCGACCTCACCGGAATCGACGGAGCGGAAGTAGTCGGCGAGACACAGCCGCTCGCGATCTTCCTGACGCGGGAACTGGAAGCGCGCGATCTCGCGCAAGCTGCCGCCGTCGCTGCGGTACGCTGCCGGATCGTAGAAGATCAGCGCGTTGCCCTGCGTTTGCACGGGGAAGTAGCCGTAGACGGCGCGTGGCTCGAGCCAGCCGCCTCGCAATGCTTCTGCCTTGAGCCGCGCGAGCGTGGGCTCGAAGACGTCGCGTACAGTCGCGTTGTAGGCCTCCCCGCTGCCGCGACCGCCCCACTGCAAGCGATACAACTCGTCCAGATCGAGGAGATCCAGCACTTCTCCTAACGGGATGTCGCGCAAGACGCGCGTGCCGAAGAACGGCGGCGCCGGAATGGGATTGTCGGCGCTGATCGCGCTGCGCTCTCCACCGGCATCACCCGAGCGCGTATCCTTGCCGACTTTCGTGTGCAGGAACACATCTGTGCGCGCTTCGTCCAGGTTGCGCGAAACGAGCTTGAGCCGGCGGTCGCCGTCCTGCAGCGTATCCATCGTCTCCAGCCCTTCGAAGGCGTCCTTGCAATAGAAGACGCCAGCGTCATACGGACGTTCGCCTTCAACAAACAACGCTCTACGACCAAATCGTCTGTTGATCGCAGCGCCGCCGATGAGCACCGGTACCTTGAGGCCGCGTTTGTCCAGCTCCTGAACGCATAGCGGCATCTGCTTCGACGTCGAGACGAGCAACGCGGAAAGTCCAATCGCGTCCGCGCTGACCTCGATCGCCTTATCAATGATTGTATTGACGGGGACCTGCTTCCCAAGATCGAAGACGGTGTAGCCGTTGTTGGAGAGGATCGTGTTCACGAGCGATTTGCCGATGTCGTGCACGTCGCCGTATACGGTCGCAAGCACGACTTTCCCCTTGGTGTAACCTTCCGTGCGCTCGAGAAACTGCTCGAGGTGCCTAACGGCCTTCTTCATCGCCTCGGCGGATTGTAGCACGAACGGCAGGATCAGCTCGCCGGCGCCGAACTTGTCGCCTACTTCCTTCATCGCGGGAAGGAGGACTTCATTCAGCACACGCACGGGATGTTCACGAACCTGCGCGGCATCGAGCGCGGCTTCGATCCCCTCTTTTTTGCGGTGCACGATCATCCAATGCACCTTTTGCTCCGGCGTTAGGCCGGCGGTTGGGTCTTCCTTTTCTGCGCCTGCGTCTGCCTTGCGGCCGCCGACGTCGAAGTGCTCGATGAAGCGCTGCAACGCGTCGGGTCGCTTGTTGAAAACGAGATCGTCGGCAAGCTCCCGCTCTTCTGCCGAGATTTCCGCGTAGGGTGTCACGTGCGCCGGATTCACGATCGCCGCGTCCAGTCCTGCCTGCACGCAGTGGTGCAGGAAGACGGAGTTGAGCACCGCGCGCGCCTCGGGCGCGAGGCCGAAGCTCACGTTGGAGACGCCGAGTATGGCGAGAACCCCGGGAAGCTCGCGCTTGATGAGGCGAATGCCTTCGATCGTTTCCTTCGCCGAATCGATCCATTCGGCATCGCCGGTCGCGAGCGTGAACGTCAGCGCGTCGAAGATGAGATCCGCCGGCACGAGCCCGTACTCGCCCACGACGATGTCGTGGATCTTGCGCGCGACCTCGAGCTTGCGTTCGCGCGTTTTTGCCATGCCAATCTCGTCGATCGTCAGGGCGACGACAGCCGCGCCGTGCTTCTTGCATAACGGGACCACGGCGTCGATGCGCTTGCGGCCGTTCTCCATGTTGATGGAGTTCACGATCGCACGACCAGGGATGTGTTCCAGCGCTTTCTCGATGACGCTCGCTTCGGTGGAATCGACGACGAGCGGCGACTCGACGGACATCGAGAGCATCTTGACGATCTTCGCCATCTGCTCGGCTTCGTCGGCGCGCTCGGTGAGCGCC
>DATBKN010000355.1:0-14733 GCA_036555845.1 Gemmatimonadaceae bacterium
CGTACACTCGCCGCTCTCGTTTTCGTCCACATCAAAGGACAGACCTCTGGCTGGCAGCGGCGCGCGCGGCGGACATGAAGGCAGCCGCTAAATCGATTTGCGAGGCCAACATAGCGTGTCGTGACTGCTATGTGGAGCCGCCGTCGACCCAGGCCCACCTCCAGCGGCACGACGCTCGCCTTACAGCCTAGTACGTCATTTCTCACTGGGAGCGCGCTCCATGTCTCGTCTGTTGTCTGCATTCGCTCGGCGTCTTTCATCACTCGCCCCTTTCCTCGTTCTACCCCTCGCCGCGGGCTGCGATGGAATATTCGATCCCAGCTACAACGATGAACGTGATCTGGATCGCGCGCGTGACCGTTGGTACGCCACAAACGCGTACGAATACGAGGTAACTGTCGATCGTCGTTGTCTCTGTCAGTACACCGGACCCATTCGCATGCTCGTGCGCGATGGCGTACCCGTGGCAGCTGTGGATCGATACTCGGGGGCCCAGGTTCCGTTGAGTGTCCTGCGTTATTACCCATCGGTGGAAGAGCTCTTCGACCTCATCGATGAAGCGGTCTTTGGGCGCTCGGTGAACAACGTGGATGTGTCATATGACCACAGCTACGGCTATCCGCGGGTTACGTACATCGACTACGATCGGTTCTACACCGATGATGACATCACGTACGAGCTACGTGAGTTCCGGTTGCGCTAGATGGCGCGGCGGCCTAACGCGACTTGCGGCCGGCGCGGCGCTGGCTCTCAGCGCCGCGTGCGGCCTGGTCACCGGCACAGACGATAACGACGACGATAAGGCGCTGCGCACGGCGCAGATTCTCTGGAACAGCGCGGGAGTGCAGGATTACACTGTCGTTGTGCAGCACCTGTGCTTTTGCGGCTACGTGCGTCCCGTGCGCATAACGGTGCGGTCGGGCGCCGTGGTGTCGAGCGTGGATGCCGAGACTGGACAACCGGTTCCTTCTTACGCTACGGTGCGTGATATCGCGGCTCTTTTCACACTGATACGCGAAGCGATCGACGACGGAGCCGACCGTCTCGAAGTCACATACGACGCGCAGCTGGGATATCCGACGTTCATCAACATCGACTACATCAAGAACGCTGTCGATGACGAGTTGCAGGTCAGAACCTCGGAGTTTCAGCAGGTGCGCTGATAGCCTGGGTCTCCACCGCCTTCGCACCGATGATCGCCTCGGCTTCGATTTCGACCATGATATCCGGCGCGATGAGGCGGCTGACTTCGACCATGCTCGTCACGGGCCGCACGTCCTGAAAAAACTCGCCGTGCGCTCTGCCGACTTCTTCCCAGCGCGAGATGTCGGTGACGTATATGCGCGTTCTGATGACGTCACCTAACGTGGCACCGGCCCGGGCCAGCGCGCGCTCCACGTTGCGCAGCGTCTGCACGGCCTGCGCGTAGGCGTCGCCGGCTCCAACGATGGATCCGTCGGCGGCCGTCGGGGTTGTCCCGGACACGACGACGCGATCGCCGATGCGTACCGCGCGCGAATAGCCGACGATCGGCTCCCAGCGCGTCCCTGACGAATAGTTGGTGCGTTTCACGGCGATTGGTCCGTCGTTAGCGTTCCCAGGCGAAGCCGGCGGCGGCGCGCTCGAGCCGCGAGGCCGGCACGTTAGGCGGCGGGCTTCCGGCAGGAGCCGTTGCCCCCGGCACCGGCGCCTCAACCAGCCGCAAGACGACGAGAGCGCCGGCGCGCGTTACACGGCCGCGGGCGGCGAGGTCGTCGTCGCCATCGCCGTCCGCGTCGAAGGCACCTAACGTCTCGTGCGCCTTGAAGCGCAAGTCGCGGACGCTGAGTGTGCGCACCTTCCCCAAAGAATCGAAAGCGAGCGCGCGCTCGCGTACCCACTCATAGTCTCCCGCGTACAGCGTGACGAACATGATGACAGACGCGTGCTCGAAGCAGCCGCCGGTTCGTGAGGACGCATCCTTGAGCGAATTGGCGAGACGCGTGACTCGCGGGAGATCCTTGGCGGCGCGCAAGAGCTTCACGACGGAATCCTTCACCGCCGCGAGCCGCGCGCTGAGGGCAGGCGGAACCACGCGCGGACACGTGTTCGTCGCCGGCTCCTGCGTGCTATCGCCGCGAACCGCGACTGCCGGCAACCAGTCGTGCGCGCGAGCGAGCGAATCCACGCGCGGGTTTGGCTGCAGCGTGGCGACGATGCGCCCGCTCCAGGAGTCGTAGCCGCTCACAGCGACGTCATCGCTCCCCCATGGCCCGCGCAGGCGCAGCTTCTCGCCGCGACCGACAGGCGCCAGCTTCGCGACCGCTTCACGGAACGCGGCCTGCCTAACGGGATTCTCGCCGATCGTGGTATCGACGCGGCCAATGTCCACCAGCATGCGCTGGCCGCGTGAGGCAGCCGCGAACCAGCGTTGGTTTACCGGCACGAAGACGAGGAACCGTGTCAGTGAGTCGGCGAGCGGCGAGAGGCGCGTGCTCTGCGCGGCGATGCGGCGTGCGGAGGTCGCCGAGTCGATCACTGTACCGGTGATGAGCGTGTCGAGCGCCGTGTCGGCAACGGGCGTGGGCACGGCCGCCTGCTCGCTGTCAGCATGCTTCGTAGGCGCCGGCTCTCGTGGAGGACCGCACGCGAGCGGCGCAATCAGTGAAATTGCCATGAGCGCGCGCGCAGCGAGGGTGCTCCCTGTTCGTAGAGGCTTCCGCGCGTGCGTCACGGTCAGGAAGTTATCACGCCGTGCGCAATTTCACTTACCTCGCCCCCGATACCCTCGATGGCACAATCACGGCGCTAGGCGCGTCCGGGGCCGTGCCGATGGGCGGCGGCACCGATCTCCTGGTAGAGATCGACGAGGGATTGCGTGAGCCAACTTCGCTCGTTGACGTCCGCCGCGTTGGTGATCTGCAGGGGGTCCGCGCCATGCCTGACGGATCGCTGCGAGTTGGGGCGGCGGTCTCCCTCGCAACGCTGGAGTGGGACCCGGCGATCGCTCGATCCTTCCCCGCCCTTGCCAAGTCCTGCGCAGTCGCGGCGTCGAGTGCGCTGCGCAACATGGGAACGCTGGGTGGAAACCTCTGCCAGCGACCGCGGTGCTGGTATTTCCGCCGTGGCGTTAGGTGCTACAAGCGGGGCGGCGACGGGTGTCCGGCCGTAGAGGGTGAGAATCATTACCTCGGCATCCTCGGCGGTGGACCGTGCTACGCTGTGCACGCATCCGATCCTGCGGTCGCGCTCACGGCGCTGGACGCGAACATCGAATTACGGCGCGGGGGCGATACTCGACACATCAAGCTCGACGACTTATATCGGGTACCTAACGAGGACGCCACGCGAGAGACCGTGCTGGCGCCGGACGAGCTCATCGTGAGCATCGAATTGCCGTCGGCATCGGCGGGCGGCGTTCAATACTATGATCAAGTCATGCAGCGCAACGCCTGGGATTTTGCGCTCGTGTCGCTCGCGGCCGTCAAGCGTGCCGACGGCTCCGTGCGCCTCGTCCTCGGCGGCGTCGCGCGACGTCCGTGGCGTGTGGACGAATCGGTCGAAGAAGACATTGCCTCCGGTGGCCTTTCGGAAGACGACTTCGCTACGCTCGCCGATCGCGCGCTATATGACGCCACGCCGCTTTCGCGCAACGGATACAAGGTGACACTCGCCGCAGCGTTACTGAAGCGCGGCATGCGCGCACTGCTCGCTAGTTAGGCACGATGCCAGCTCGCGCGACGTACGCTGCCGCTGTCATGCCCGCGCCGCGCGCAGCGATGCGCCTCGAGGAGCTGCCTCTGCCGTCGATGGAGCCGGGCGGTGCGCTCGTGCACGTCACGTACTCCGAGGTCTGCGGCACCGACGTTCACTTGCATCATGGGCGACTTGCGGGAGTGCCGTACCCCATCATTCCCGGTCACGTCTCGGTGGGAACGATCGCCGCGCTTCCTGCTCCTCTGACTGACGTCGAAGGCGTTCAGTATCGCGAAGGTGACGTTGTCACGTTCCTCGACGTGCACGGCAGCTGCGGCCGCTGCTATGAGTGTCTCGTTACTAAACAGACAACGCGCTGTCCGTCCCGCAAAGTGTACGGCATTACATACGGAGTGAGCGATGGACTGGCGGGTGGTTGGGCGCAAGCGATCTGGCTCAAGCCCGGGACCCATCTCGTTAGGCTCCCCCTGGAGTTGTCGCCTGAGACATTCATCGGGGGCGGCTGCGGACTGGTGACGGCAGTACACGCCGTCGAACGCGCCGAGGTGCGCGTCGGGATGACTGTTGCCGTGTTAGGCGTCGGCCCGGTGGGCCAATCGGCGATCGCACTGGCGGCGCTGTCCGGCGCGGTGCGCATCTTCGCGATAGGAGATCCGAGCTCGCGTCTCGAGTTCGCCAGGCGCATGGGCGCCACCGATGTCATCGGACTCGACGTTCCACCTAACGAGCGCGCCGAGCGCGTGCGGCGTGAGACCGGCGGCCATGGCGTGGATGCGGTGATCGAAGCGGCTGGCGTGCCCGACGCCGTTTCTCAGGCGCTGGACCTGGTGCGTGACGGCGGACGAGTGGTGATCGCCGGCCAATACACGGACAACGGAGACGTGCGCATTCATCCGCACTGGCAAATCAACCGCAAGCACGTGGACATTCGCGGCTGCTGGGGATCGGACTATTCGCACGTGCATCGCGCTGTTCAGATCGCCGCGCGCTTTGGCGACCGCGTCGCCTGGAGCGAGATGATTGGAGGCAGGTTCGGATTGGCTGACGCCGGTAAAGCGCTCGCGGCAGTCGAGCGGCGTGAGGTCACAAAGGCCGTTATCGTCCCCTAACGCGGTTGGATTGCTCTTTGCATGGCGAGCAGAATAGGAAGCCATTGAGAGGAGCATATGGATCCGGTTGTCATCGGCATCATTGTCGTCGCCGCCGCGCTCGTCATCGGCGTATACATGTGGCAGCATTCGCGGACTGCGCAGCTGCAGTCTCAGTACGGTCGTGAATACGATCGTGCGGTGGATGAGCTCGGCCGTCTTCGCGCGCAGAAGGAGCTGAGTGAGCGTGAGAGGCGCGTTGAGCGCATGCAAATCCGCGCGCTGACTCGCGAGCAGCGCGATCGCTTCGCGGATCGCTGGGATGAGGTGCAGAAGCAGTTCGTTGACGATCCGGATGGCGCGGTGCGCGAAGGCGACCGCCTTGTCGAGGATGTGATGGACGCACGCGGATATCCCATCAGCAACTTTGACCAGCGGATCGCCGACCTGTCCGTGCATCACGTGCACATCGTTGACGATTATCGCGCCCTGCGCGACATCGCGCATAAGCACATCCAGCAGGACGCAAGCACCGAGGATCTGCGTCAGGCGATGATCCATTTTCGCGCGGTATTCGATGATCTGCTCGAGGATCGCGAGCGGATTGGAGAGAGAATCATCGAGCGCGAGGTGCATCGAGAGATCGTGCAGCCGACCGTCGCCCCGCGTTCGCCGGACAGCGTCAGGCGCGAGAGCGATCTGCGTTAGTCAGGCGGGCCTCGCACGTAAGCGCCGACGGGCCCTCGCGGTGACGCGACTACTGCTTGGCAAGAAAAACTCTTGCCAGGTATAACTCCGATCGCGT
This sequence comes from Gemmatimonadaceae bacterium, assembly GCA_036555845.1. Lineage (GTDB taxonomy): Bacteria > Gemmatimonadota > Gemmatimonadetes > Gemmatimonadales > Gemmatimonadaceae > DASYRX01. The sequence goes on from DATBKN010000355.1 coordinate 5,590, forward strand.
TGAGTCGGCGTCCTTCATCAGGTCAGCCACTTGCGTGTAGTAGCGACGCGCTTGTGCGAGGTCGTTCCCGTGTTCAGCGGACCTGGCAGCTCCGAAAACGGACCGCGCGCGACGCGGCTCGCGCTCGAGTGTTTTGGCGTAGCTCCAGAGCGCGCCGCCATAGCGCTCCAGCTCGAAAAGGAGATCTGCTTCCAGCTCGCGAGCTGGCAGCAACGGTCCCGGCGTGACCGGATGTTTTTCGACAGTCTCTTCGAGATCGGCCGCTTCGCGCGCCAGGCGCACCGCGGCGGAGTCGTTGCGTTCGGCGTGCGCCAGCCACGCAGCCGACGTTAGGCGCTGCGCTTCTACGATCGTGGCCCAATACTGGTCTCCAGCGTTCCTGAGGGTGTCGCGCAGCGCGCCGAGCGCCGCAACATTCTCGCGAGCGACGTCGCGTTTGCCGCTGCGCGCGGCGCCTATCGCGCGGGTGAAGCGCGAAATGGCTGTAACGTGCGGGGCCGCTTGTGCCGGAATTGGCAGCTGTATCGCCGCGGCCCAGTCGTTGCGCTCCAGCGCATAACGCGCTCGCATCGCCGCGAAGTTGTAGCCTAACGTGCCTTGATAAAAGCGATTTGGCTGATCTACCGAGCGCTGCACGACGCGCCACGCTTCTTCGTCTTTGCCGAGCTGGAGATACGCGTACACCATGTAGTCCATGGGGTGTACGGCAGCGTTGGAATCCGGCTCCGCGTTCGCCGAGCGACGATTCGTAGCGATGGATTCCTGCCAGAGACCGAGTCGCGTGAAGATGTGCGACGGCATGTGCAGCGCGTGCGGCGCGGCCGGCGCGATGTCGGCGTAACGGCGTGCGGCGGCGAGTCCCTGTCGCGCGACGCTGGGTGCGTCGAAGGCGTGGATGATGTAGTGCGCCAGGCCTGGGTGTTCCGGCTGGGCGACGAAGATCGGCTCCATCATCGCGGCGGCCGCCAGCTGGCGTTCGAACTTCAGGTCGTTCGGGGGCGCGTTGGCGATGACGGCGCGAGCGTAGAAGACTATGGCTTCCGGATCGTTAGGCTCGCTGTCGGCGACGATCTTCATCGCGGCCTCGTGCAGGAACATACGCACGCCGTGAGACTTGGTCGGCCAATCGCGATAGAGTGCGACCACCGCGTCCGCGTAGCGTTGCTCGCGGCGCGTCGCGTAGAGCGTGAATGCGCGCGCTTTCTCGGCGGCCGCGAGCGCGTCTTGCAGTCGCGCGTCGGGAGGCGAAACGCGCGTAAAGGGATTGCCGAGGAGCGTCATGGCGATTCCCCAGTACGCCATGCCGCAGCTCGAGTCGGCCTCGAGTGCCCGATTGTATTCAGCTTCGGCGGCTTCGAACCAGAACGAATGCAGCATTGCCGTGGCGCGTTCGAAGCGCTGTGCAGCTTCGGGACTGCATGAGACGGGAAAGGCGACGCGGCCGACGACTTCCTGTCCAGCGGGATGAGGATGATCCTGGGCCTGCGCCGGTGACGCGCTGATTAGCGCGCCGAGGGCGAGCGACACGAGGTCGCGGGCGCGGCAGTGCATGTGCCCTCCGGGGGAGGGGCGGGCGAAAGTTGCCTAACGAGTGTTCACACGCGGGCGCACGGGGCGGTCGCTGGCGCGTGCTGACTGAAGTGATTGCCGACTGCTTTGCTGCGTGCAAGCAATCTCAGCCGCTGGCACTCGTGTCTTGATACGCCTTGAGGTTACGTGCGCTTCTATTTCGCGATCCGAAATGCGAACGGTTGCTGCACGAGCTGTCTGACGGACTTGCCTTTTAACTGTGTAGGGACGAAGCGCATCTTGGGCAAGGCGGTAGAGACCGCTTGCGTAAACAGATCGTGTGAGGACTTGATGACTTTCAATGTTGACGGGACGGCTTCGCCTTCAGCGTCCACCACAAACTGCACCAGCACATCGCCCTCAACGCCAGCGGCGCGAAGACTTGCTGGATAGACAGCCGATGGACTTCCGTCGACGGTCGTAGCCGACGGCAGATCGCTGATCGACGGTTGCTGGCTCGACTGGACTGCTGATTGGCCGAGTGTCGCGCGCTGCGACGGCGGCACGTTGGTCGAGATGTCGCAGCCGACGACGAGCAGCACGCACGCGGCGGTCGCGCGCAGCGATGCGGCTACGGTACCGCGAGACGATGGCTCGCTAGTCACGAGGCGCAGACGCCGTCCGAGTGCGGTGGCGGCGCTCTCTCCCAACGCGATGCCGTTCCTCACAGTCCGACTTGGCCAGCCGGCCACATTGAGCATGAGGGTCGCGTAGGAAGCGCGCATGGTTGGCTGGGCATCGAGAACCCGTGCATCGCAATCAATCTCGATTGCGATGCGCAGGCGCCGCACCGCGAGCCACACGAGCGGGTTCCAAGGAACTGTGGCGATCGCGAGCAGAGCGCCTAACGAGAGCCAATGGTCGTGAGCTCTAACGTGCTCGCGCTCATGCTCCATAGCGAGTGTCTGCTGTGGCATCGGGAGGTGCGCGATGGCGCGTGGCACGACTATCTCAGGGTTGACTACTCCAACAACGGCAGGTCCGTGAATCTCAGACAGCCACACCGGTGCGCCGGCGATTTCTCCACGAGTCCATTGCGCGGCGGCGTGGCGCAGCGCCTGCCTGGCGAGGAGCACCCTAACGAGGAGCGCCAGTGATACAATGCTCCAGGCTGCGATGAGCCAACCATCCAGGACCGCGCGTGCTTGCACATCCATACGCGCGGTCATGGCACCAGCTACTATTGCTACCAAGGGGAGCGACGCGTCTGGGGCCGAGGCGCTGGGCGACGATCGCAGCCCCAACGCAAGCACCTGACTCAGAGGAATTGCCCAAGCAGCCGCCGTCGCAAATACCCACGGTGCGCGGATCGGTTTACCCAAGGCGCCGAGCGCACTTTGCGCGAAGTGTGCGGCGACGACGAGTGCCAAGCTGGCGAGGATCGCCGTCAGCATAACGGTAGAAATCATGGCTTGTTCCTCTTGGCTGCTTGTGGGTCGCGTCGAGTGAGTTGCTGCGAGACCGCATCACGCAGCCGGCGCAGTTGCTCATCGCTGAGCTTGTGCGAGTTCACTAAGTGCGTCAGCAGAAGGTCGGGTGACCCCCCGAAAACTGTCTCGATCACGCGTGCGAGCATGGAGCGTGAGACCTTCGCTTTCTCGAGGACGGGATGGTATCGATGCGCCTTGCCTTCGCCGGTGTGCCTAACGAAGCCCTTGGCTTCGAGGTTCCGGAGGATCGTGAGCACCGTGGTATAGGCTAGAGGCGTCGACAACTGGTCGCGAACCTCGGCCACGGTACCCGAGTTCATTTGCCACAACACGCTCATTACATCGAGTTCACGCTCACCGAGCATCGCATCACCTACTAAGTGGGTAGTAGAACCTGCATGAGGCCTTGCAGCGTGTCAACTAAGTTCTTAGTAGCTGGCAATGGTGACTGCCGAATCCGCCAACATTTTCGTTGAAGGATTCGGTAAATCCGAGTAGCTTGCTCGGCATGACAGTCGCCGCGCAGACACTTTCTGGATACCGGGGGACGCGGGGCGAGTTATTGGTCGCTGTGAAGAAGGCCCAACCTGTTACGGTACAAGCGCTTGCAGAGCAGTTTGGCGTCTCGGCGAATGCTCTTCGTCGACATCTCAAAGAGCTCGAGGCCGACGGTACCGTTCAGTACCGGCGAGTGGTGCACGGAGTCGGTGGACCCGTCTTCGCCTATTCACTCACGGACGCTGGTGAAGCACTCTTCCCGCGCGCGTACGACCAGGCGCTGACCGAGGCTCTGGAGGTTTTGCGCGAGCGGATCGGTGTGGATGGCGTGGTGGAAGTCTTCCGGCGTCGCTGGGAGGCCTTGGCCGCGGAGCGGATGCCGGAGCTGACGACACTGCCGCTGGCAGAGCGCGCGACGCGCCTGGCCGAGCTGCTCTCCTCGTTAGGCTACATGGCCGAGGCGAACGCGCGGCACCTCACGGAGCATAACTGCGTCATCCGGGCCGTGGCGGAGCGCTTCCCTGAGATTTGCGCCGCGGAGGCGACGTTTCTGGAGGAGTGGTTAGGCGCGCACGTAGAGCGTACGCAGCATATCGCGAGCGGCGCAACGTGTTGCGAGTACTGCATTCAAGCACGTTCGCCGCAGCACTTGGGCGAGGAAGAGACGAGATCATGAGCAGCACAATCGAATCCCTGGTCGGCCGCGAGTACAAGCACGGCTTCGCGACCGACATCGCCGCGGACACGCTCCCCCCGGGCCTCACCGAGGAGACCGTGCGCGCCATCTCGGCCAAGAAGCACGAGCCGGCGTTCCTGCTCGAGTGGCGTCTCAAGGCGTACCGCCGCTGGCTGACAATGTCGGAGCCGCACTGGCCGAACGTGAGGTATGCGCCGATCGACTATCAAGCGGTGTCGTACTACTCCGCGCCCAAAACGGCCAAACCGTTAGGCAGTCTCGACGAGCTGGATCCCAAGATCCGCGAGACGTACGACAAGCTCGGCATTCCGCTGACTGAGCAAAAGTTGCTCGCCGGCGTGGCTGTCGATGCCGTCTTCGACTCGGTATCGGTTGGAACGACGTACAAGGCAGAGCTCATGAAGCTCGGGATCATTTTCTGCTCGTTCGGCGAGGCCGTGCGCGACCACCCGGACCTGGTCGAGAAGTACCTCGGTTCCGTCGTTCCCTACAGCGACAACTTTTTTGCAGCGCTCAATTCGGCCGTGTTCAGCGATGGATCGTTCGTCTACGTGCCGAAGGGTGTGCGCTGTCCGATGGAGCTGTCGACGTATTTCCGGATCAATGCCGCGGATACGGGGCAATTCGAGCGCACGCTCATCATCGCGGACGAGGGCGCGTACGTCAGCTACCTCGAGGGCTGCACGGCGCCCAAGAGATCGACGAATCAGTTGCACGCGGCTGTCGTCGAGCTGATCGCGCTCAAGGGAGCCACGGTCAAGTACTCCACCGTGCAGAACTGGTACGCCGGCGACGCAGATGGGGTAGGCGGGATCTACAACTTCGTGACCAAGCGAGGTAAAGCGTTAGGCAACGACTCCAAGATTTCCTGGACGCAGGTCGAAACCGGCTCCGCGATCACATGGAAATATCCCAGCGTGATTCTGCAGGGGGATCGCTCCGTCGGTGAGTTCTACTCGGTGGCCGTCGTGAACAACTACCAGCAGGCGGACACCGGCACGAAGATGATCCACATCGGAAAGGACACGAAGTCTACGATCGTGTCGAAGGGGATCTCGGCTGGACAGGGAAACAACTCGTATCGCGGGCGTGTGCAGGTGCTGCCACGCGCCGAGCGCGCGCGCAACTACACGCAGTGCGACTCGATGCTGATCGGGAATCGCTGCGGTGCGCACACGTTCCCATACATCGAAGTGCAAAACAACTCGTCGATCGTGGAACACGAGGCATCGACGTCGAAGATCGGCGAAGATCAGATCTTCTATTTGCGTCAGCGCGGCCTAACGGCTGAGAACGCGGTGTCGATGATCGTTGCGGGCTTCTGCAAGGAAGTATTCAAGGAATTGCCGATGGAGTTTGCTCTGGAAGCGCAGCAACTGCTTGGGATCACGTTAGAGGGAAGTGTGGGATAACGAGCTCTTGGGTCTTAGCGCTTGGGCCCTAACCAACCGCCAAGAGCTCAGAGCTATGTACTAACGACTATCTGAAATGTCTCTACTCGAAATCAAAGACTTAAACGCCAACGCCGGCGACAAGGAGATCCTTCGCGGGATCACACTGAGTGTGAATCTCGGCGAAGTGCACGCCATCATGGGGCCTAACGGGTCGGGCAAGAGTACGCTCGCTCAGGTCCTCGCGGGGCATCCGGCTTATGAAGTGACGAGCGGCTCTGTGACATACGAGGGGCAGGATTTGCTCGACATGGATCCCGAGGTACGCGCGCAGGCTGGTGTCTTTCTCGCTTTCCAGTATCCCGTCGAGATCCCCGGCGTCTCCAACGCCTACTTCCTGCGCTCGGCATACAACGAAAAGCGGAAGGCGCAGGGTTTGGATGAAGTCGACCCGATGGACTTCCTGGACATCATGGAAGCGAAGCTCAAGTACGTCGATCTCGACGCTGCGATGCTGCAGCGCTCCGTGAACGCGGGCTTTTCAGGCGGCGAGAAGAAGCGGAACGAGATCCTGCAGCTCGCAGTGCTCGAGCCAAAGCTCGCGATTCTCGATGAGACCGACTCGGGTCTCGACATCGACGCGCTGCGCACAGTGGCCGACGGCGTGAACAAGATGCGAAGCAAGAATCGTTCGTTCGTGATCGTCACGCATTATCAGCGACTGCTGAACTACATCGTGCCTGACTACGTGCACGTTTTGGCCAACGGGCGGATCGTGCGATCCGGCGGCAAGGAGCTTGCGCACGAGCTCGAGGAGAAGGGTTACGATTGGCTCACTGAGCCTGCTGGAGCGCGCGCGTGAGCACGCCGTACCGCGAACAGTTCGTGGCACTGGCGGAACGCGAAGGGCGCGGCGGCGAGCGTCCGGGATGGTTGGCCACGCGCCGCGCGCAGGCAATGCAGCGCTTCGAAGCGTTAGGCTTTCCCACGACCAAGAACGAGGACTGGCACTACACGTCGCTGGCGTCGCTGGCTGAGGCCGCATACGAACCGATGGCGCAAGGGAGCAGCCTGCTCACTCCGGCTGACGTGTCGACGTATTCGTTCGGCGCGTCGCTTCCGACGATCGTGTTCGTAAACGGACGCTACTCATCGGGGCTGTCCACGATGCAGGGTCTGCCCAACGGTGCGCGCGTGCAACGCCTGGCGAGCGCCGTGCATGAGGAGCCGACGCTGCTGGAGCGGTACCTGACGCGCATCGCGTCGATCGAGGAGCACGCATTGACGGCGCTCAACACCGCGTTCTTGCACGATGGCGTCTTCCTGCACATCGCGGCCGATACGCAGCTCGCGACGCCGATTCACATCCTGCACATCAGCGACCGCTTGGCGGCCGGCGGTGTGGCGCACCTGCGCGCCTTGATTGTCGTCGAGCGAAACGCGAAGGCGATGGTCATGGAGCAGTACGTCGGCCTCGGCGCCGAGGCGTACTTCAACAACGCGGTGACCGAAGTCTCGGTGGGCGACGCAGCGACGCTCAACCACTACACGCTGCAGCGCGAGAGCGAGGGCGCGGTTCATGTCGGGACGATCGAAGTGCGCCAGGGCAGAGACTCGCACTACAACGCGTTCTCTTTCTCGAGCGGCGGGGCGCTTGCACGCAGCAACGTCTACACTGTGTTAGGCGGTCAAGGCTGCGGTTGCACGCTGAACGGTTTGTACATGCTGGATGGAACGCAGCACGGCGATCATCAGACGCGTATCGAGCACGCGGAGCCAAACTGCTTCAGCCGCGAGCTGTACAAGGGAATTCTCGACGGCGAGTCGCACGGTGTGTTCAACGGCAAAGTGTACGTGCATCCGATCGCGCAGAAGACCGACGGGAAGCAGACCAACAACACGCTGCTGCTCTCCGAACGCGCCAAGATCGACACCAAGCCGCAGCTGGAGATTTTCGCCGACGACGTGAAGTGCACGCACGGTGCCACGGTCGGGCGCATCGATGAGCAGGCGCTTTTCTATATGAAGAGTCGCGGAATTTCAGCTGATATGGCGCGCAAGCTGCTCACATATGCCTTCGCCGCCGAAGCGCTGGAGACGATCGAGTTCGACGCGCTGCGCGAGGGCCTCGAGCGCCTGACGCTCGAGCGCTATGCCGGAGTCACCGCGGGAGCCTAACGGCAATGGCACACACAGTCCTCGAAGGTGCGACACGCGCGACGCCGCTCGCAAAGGCGTGGGACGTGGAGCGTGTGCGCAAGGATTTCCCAATCCTTTTCACCACCGCGCACGGCAAGCCGCTCGTATACCTGGACAACGCAGCGACGAGTCAGAAGCCGCGCGTCGTCATCGACGCGATGCAGGATTTTTACGAGCAATCGAACGCCAACGTACATCGTGGCGTGCATTGGTTGAGCGAGAAGGCGACGGCGATTTACGAAGGGACGCGCGAGAAAGTGCGCACCTACTTCAACGCGCGCTCCACGAGAGAGATCATCTACACGCACGGGACGACCGAGGGGATCAACCTCGTCGCCAATTCATACGGTGCGGCGTTCGTGCGAGCGGGTGATGAGATCATCATCAGTGAGCTGGAACATCATTCGAACATCGTGCCGTGGCAGATGCTCTGCGAGCGGACTGGCGCGCGGCTGCGCGTCGCGCCGATCGACGATGCCGGTCAGCTGAGGCTGGACGCCTTTGAAGCATTGGTTTCCGATCGCACGCGTCTCGTGGCCATGGCGCATGTGTCGAATTCGCTGGGCACCGTGCTGCCGGTGGCCGACGTGATCGCGCGTGCGCACGCGGCTGGCGCGCACGTCTTGTTGGACGGCGCGCAGCGCGCACCACATCATCGCATCGACGTTCAGGCGTTAGGCTGCGACTTCTACGTGTGCTCGGGGCACAAGATGTACGGCCCGACGGGCGCTGGAATTCTTTATGGCCGCGAAGAGCTTCTCGATCGTATGCCGCCGTGGATGGGCGGCGGTGACATGATCGAGTCGGTGTCTTTCGAGCGGACGACATACGCCGCGCTGCCGGCCAAGTTCGAAGCCGGAACTCCCGATATCGGCGCTGTCGCCGGACTTTCAGCCGCGCTGGACTACATGAACGGTGTCGACTTCGATGCGCTGAGCGCGCACGAACATGCGCTCATGGTCGAAGCATCGCGCCGCATCGTCGAGGTCGATGGCGTTCGGCTGATCGGAACGGCCAGGGACAAAGCGGCCGTCGTGAGCTTCGTGATGGACGGCGTGCACGCACACGACGTCGCGAGTGTCCTCGACTTCAATGGTGTGGCTGTGCGCGCGGGGCATCACTGCACGCAGCCGCTCATGAAACGAATGGGAGTCACAGCGACATCGCGTGCTAGTTTCGCGATGTACAACAGGCCGGAAGAAATAGACGCTCTCGTTGCCGGACTGCGCGAAGTCCGAAAGATTTTCAAACCATAGAGCTTTGGGTGGCGAGTCTCGGGTTACGCGTATCGAGTGTTCAAATAAGTGACTGTATGAGATTGTCGCAGATCGATCTGCGGTGAGCATTGCGTCCTCGAGAC
>DATBKN010000356.1:0-10154 GCA_036555845.1 Gemmatimonadaceae bacterium
CTGACGCAGTCGCAGCTCATGGCACTGGCGACACGGGCCGGGGCGCACGTGGCGATCGAAGGCTCTGTGCTTCCAGTTGGCAACGGCGCGCAGATCGTGCTGGAGCTAGAGGACCCGAAGTTGGCGCGCTCCATGCGCACGTTCGCGGAACGGCCGACGGATGCCGCAGCGATTCTTGCCGCGGTTGGCCGGTTAGGCAGGGCGATCGGCGAAGCGATCACACAAACGTCGCACGATCCGACGGTGCAACCGCTGCCCGCGGTGACAACAGCCTCGCTCCCGGCACTCAAGAGCTACGCGCTCGCGCGGCAGCTTGCGGCATCGGGTCTTCGTACCGAAGCCGTGGCCCCGGCAGAACGCGCTGTCACTCACGATAGCACATTCGCGCTGGCGCATTACTTCCTCGGCGATCTCCTCTGGTTTATCGATCAGCAAACACATGCAGAGGCGCACCTGACGAAGGCGTACCAGCTGATCGCGGCGTTGCCGCCGCGCGAACAGCTGGTGATTCGGGCCAGATATGAACAGCTGGTGCTGGATCGACCAGACAGCGCGCTTGCTTACTGGGATCTCTTGCACGACTCGTCGCCCGGCGACGTGCTCGCATATGAAGGACGCGCGTGGGCGCTGCGCGCGCTCGGGCGGCACGAGGAGGCAGCCGCTTCAGCGGACACGGCGATGCGGCTGGATCCTGCCGCTGTCGCACCGAACACGAACAATGCGATGTATTCGTTGTTAGGCGTTGGCGACACGACTGGAGCACTGGACGTGGCACAGCGTGTGGCCGCGCGCAATCCAGATGCGCAACTCGAGGCGCGTTTCTTTGCAGCGCATTACCGAGGTGACATCCCGCGCGCGCTGGCCCTGGCCGACAGCGCGAAGCGCATGACCGCGCGCGTCTGGCGACGCAGTCTGGCTCTGATGGCGAAGGGCGACGTCGCCGCGGCGCGCGTGGCCATCGACTCTCTGCGGCAGGAAGACATGGCGGCGTTCCTGCCTAACGCGCTGCTGAATCTGGCGCTGACCGAGCTGGCACTGGGCCACGATCGCACGGCTGCGGCGTCATCGGCCCGTGAGGCGCTGGACTGGGTGCGGCGACACGATCTCTCGCCGCCGGCCGTTGGACGACTTGCGGAGCGCATCGCCGATGTTGCCGCGCGTGCCGCTGACGAACAGACGATCCGCGCGACAATCGCGCTGGTGCGCGAGCGCGATCGTGGCCGCGCGCTGCGAACCTACGTCATGACGCTGCGCACGCTGGACGCGGCGCTCGCTTTCGTGCGTGGGCAGTACGCCGAGGCGGCGCGTCGCGCGGAAGCGGCGCGACACGGCGTGTATTTCACGCGTTCGCTGGCGACAATCGTCCAGCTCGAAGCGGACGCGCGCCGAGCAGCGGGACAGACGGCCGCGGCTGATTCGCTCGATCGCCTGGTCGTCACGCACCAGATCGTCGACGGTCACTTTGAAGTATGGGCCGTGCTAAGAGCGGCCGCTGCGCTACGCGCGAACGGCCGCTCCAGGGTGACTGCGAGTCGCTGACCGCGTCCGAAGACGCGATCAGCCGAGTGCCTAACGCTACGGCGTGATAGTTCCACCCACGGTTGCGAACACTTGCGTCGCTCCTTCAACTGGTCCTGTCCCCTGGAAGATCGTCCCGCCATTGCCCGTGAACATCCAGGTCAACGCGACACCAGGCTGCAATCCATGGGCTGAGTTGAAGCTGCTGCCGAAGTTTGGAATGTTCAGCGTGACGGGGCCGGCACCGAAGTACGCCGCCGATCCGCTGACGATCGCCGACGGTGAATTGCCCGTCGGTGAGAAGGTCAAGGTCCAGAACTGGTCGTACGGGCTCTGGATCGCCCAACTCGAGTTAATCGTTGCGTACGGCGTGCTGCTCGCGACCGTAACTGTCGGAGGCGTTGTGATCGCGTTCGGCAACGTGAGCGTCTGATTTATCGCGAGCCTGTTCCACACAACGATGGCACGCGTGGGGAAACCAGCCGTCTGACCGACATCGGTCGCGAGGACGGTTTGCGTATGGAAATCGCCGGCGACCGTACTCGCATCCGGTACGCCGAACCATGTGCGCGTTAGGCCGGTCCCCGGCGCGCTCAACGACAGGTTGGCTGACGTAAAGTTCTTGGAGAGGAAGTTGCCCAGGAACGTCCCGTCCTGTGCGCCGAGGTTGGCGATCGTCACCGTGCGGCTCACTGGTGCCACGCCGGTGGCGAAATCGACCGTCGCGCTCCCCCCGTTCGAGAGGTTCAGGTCACGTTGGATGACAATCGAGTTCGGCGTAATCGCCGCACCGGAGAGGGCGCCTCGCACGCCGATGAGGTCGCGCGGACCGTCAACGACGTTCTGCAGCGGATACGGGTTAGTGACAGCGGCGCCGAGTACAAAGGCGCCACCGCCGCTCATCGAGATGTTCGCGACCTCAGTAGCACCGACTCCGTTGACGGTAACATTGATCGTCTTCGTTGGGTTGGTGGACGTACATAACGCCGCACCGCGCGATGTGAGCTCGGCTTGCGTGCCGTAGATGACCTGCAACTGCGTGCTTTGCCCCGACGGCAGCACGTACGCGATGATGCCGCGCGTGTTGATCGTGAAGCTGTAGACGTTGTTCGTGCCGGTAGCCTGAGTCCACGCTCCGCCGTTGTTCGAGTAACCGACCCACAGCGGGATTCCGGATTGCTGGCAGAATGTGAGCGTCACGTTGCCGCTGCCGCCGCCGGATGCTGTCACCGTTAGGCTGAGCGTTACCGTGGCGTTGGTGATGCCAGTGCCGGCGCCAGTGAGCGTGATCGTGTACGTGTTCGCCGCGACGGCAGCACCGACGGCGACGGTCACGGTGGACGTCGTACCTGTCGTGCTCGCGGGGTTGAAGGAGACCGTCACGCCGGCCGGCTCGCCGGTGCTCGTTAGGGCGACCGATCCCGTGAAGTTGGTGCGCGCGATCGTCAGCGTTGTCGTTCCGGACTGACCCTGCTGCACGCTGAGCGTCGCTGGATTCGCCGTGAGCACGATCGACGCAGCTGCCGTCACTGTGACCGACAGCGTCGTCGTTGCGTCGGTGACGCCGGTGCCGGTGCCCGTGAGCGTAACCTGGTAGGTGTTCGGCGCGACGGCGGCCGTTGCTGTTACTGCGATCGCCGACGTGAGCGTGGTGCCCGTCAGCGTGGGCGGAGTGAAGGCGACAGTGAGGCCGGCTGGTCCACCGCTGCTCGTTAGGGTGACATCACCGGTGAAGGCTGTCCGTGTCAGCGTGAGTGTCGACGCACCGGCGGTTCCTCCTGCCGCAACCGTCACTGTCGTCGGCGCCACGGCGAGTGCGATTGCCGATGCCGCCGTCACGGTGACCGAGAGCGTCGTTGTTGCGTCCGCGACGCCAGTGCCTGTGCCGGTCAGCGTGATCGGATATGTGTTCGGCGCGACGGCCGCGGCCACTGTGACTGCGATCGCCGAGGTCAGCGTGGCACCCGACAAGGTCGGCGGAGTGAAGGCAACCGTCATACCGGTCGGCGCGCCAGTACTCGTTAGGGCCACGTCGGCCGTAAAGTTCGTGCGGGTCAATGTCAGCGTTGCCGCACCGGCTGTCCCGCCAGCCTGCAGCGTCAACGTCGTGGGAGCGACCGCGATCGCGATCGCAGACGCCGGCGGCGCTGTCACTGTCACGGTTAGCGTGGCCGTCGCGTTAGCTACGCCGGTGCCCGCTCCGGTCACGGTGATCGTGTGATTACCAGTTTGGACAGCCGCTCCAACGTCGACAGTGATCGTCGCCGTTGTGCCGGTCGTGCTCGCCGGATTGATAGTCACACTCATTCCATCCGGCGCGCCCGCGCGCGTGAGTGCCACAGAACCCGTGAAGCTCGTGCGAGTAATCGTTAGGTTGCTCGTCCCCGACTGGCCTTGCGCGATGCTCAGCGTCGCGGGTGCCAGCGCCAGCGCAATCGTCGGAGTGACGGGCGCGGTCACGGTCACAGTCAGAGTGGCTGACTGATTGGAAACGCCAGTGCCCGTGCCTTGCACGGTGATTGGATACGCGGCCGGGGCGACCGTCGCGGCGACTGCGACCGCGATATCCGCTGTGGCGCCGGTAGCACTCGCCGGTGTGATGGTCACCGTCATTCCAGCCGGCGCACCGCTGTGCGTTAGGGCAACCGCACCGGTAAACCCGCCGACGCGCGCGATGTTGGCCGTCGCCGTGCCGCTCTGTCCCTGCTCGACGCTAAGTGCGGCTGGTGTGAGCGTGAGCGTGAAGCCTGCCCCCGCGGTGATAGTCAGTTGCACGGTAGCGGTTTGCTGACTCACTCCCGTGCCCGTCCCGCGCAGCGTGAGCGTAGACGTACCAACGGCGGCATTCGCAGCCGCCGTGATTGTGATCGATCCCGTGGACACCGCCGCTCCGATGTTCAGCTCGGAGGCAGACACACCCGTCGGAAGTCCTTCCGCAGCAATCGCGACGGCTCCCGTGAATCCGCCGGTTCGCGTGATGGTGACGTTGAGCGTCCCCGTCCCCGCGGCCGCCAGTGAAAGCGACGCGCCATTCTCGGGCACGATGCTGCTTTGGGCAGCACCTGCCTGGACCGAAAGCGTCGTTGGTTCGACCGCGAGCGTGAAGGCCTGCGTCTCGGTCGGTCCGCCATCGTCACCACCACCGCAGGCAGTGATGACCGTAGAGCAGGCGAGTGCTAGACTGATTGCGTAGCGGGATGACATCGATTGGACCCGTGGATTACATGGGGGAGGAGACTTTCGACCGTGGCGCAGCGCGTGTCAAGCCATGAGCACGAACGCATTGCGTACAGCGGAGCCCGTTACCGTCATTTAGCGTGCCAACTGATCTCGTTAGGCCGCTGGTGTCATCGACTCGAAGAGCGCCCGGCTTCCCTGCACGATCCGCTGAGTTTCCACGGGGTTCGGTTCCAGCGTCGCCACGCCGCGCTCGAACGTTCCACCCAGAATGATCCCGTCCTGCCGGGGCATCATATACAGCCCGCCCGGACCGATCGTGATGTAGTCGATCTCGGGCTGCGGCATGAGCACCGTAAGCTGCCCTTTGATCGGCAGCATGTCGGCGTCGCCGAAGAGCGTGGCGGCGCCCAATCCCGTGCAGTTCACGATCACCGGTTCACTGAGCGCGGCGATTGATTGCGGGTCGGGGAAATCGCGGACAACGACCCGCCCGCCGGCCAAACGGAAATCGCCAAGTAGCGCGAGCAAGTACACCGACGGCTCGATGTGCATGCTGCGCATGCGGGCCACGTGGTAACGACCAAATGGGTGCTCGTTAGGTGCGAGATCCTCGAGCGGAATGAGCTCGTCCAGCAGCGCATGCTCGCCGCTCGACGGTCGTCGCGGAGCCTCTGACAGGAAATAGTTCTCGCGCCACGTGACTCCGTATCGCGGCTGCACGAGCAGCTGGAAGTAGCGAAACGCGAAGCGCGACGCAGTCACGAACTGCGCATCAAATGACGCTGTGCGCCGATCCGAGTCGATAACCGTAGTTGGCGACCACTGCGCACCCGCGATGTTCGACGTCGTGTTGGGAGGCACGTCGCGCGCGTAGATCGTGACGCTGAATCCGCGATCCTGAAGCAAGCGCGCCGTCGACAACCCAACGACGCCGCAGCCCAGTACTGCCGCCTGGCGATGTTGCGTTTGGAGCGCGTGTTCGAGCGCGAGCTGGCCGGTCCCCCAGGAGAGTGAGACGCCTCCTCCGCCGTGGCCGTAGTTGTGAATAAGGACCTTGTCACCTAACGCTTCTGCCTCGAGACGGAATCCGGATTTGCGGAACGGACGCAGTCCGACGACCTGGCGGATGATTCGGCGCTCTTCGACGAGCACGCGATGCAAACGGCGAGACGTCCGAGGCTCCGCGCCCGCGACGCGCATTCCGCGGCCGCACGCAGCGACCAAAGGCTGCACGGCGCATGTCATCGCCAGCCACTTGGCGACTTCGCGGCGGGAGACTGCGGTCGGGTTTATCGGTTGATTGCCAGTCACTGAATACAAATGAGAGCCCGAGCCCGCTTTCCGCGCAATGCGGTGTGGCCATGAGACTCGCTCGTGACCGGCGGCAGCATCGGCTGACCGCGTTCCGCACTCACTGAGGAGGAGAGTATGTGCACTGCGCGACGGGTAGTGGCTGTCGCCACACTCACGATGTTCGCGACAATTCCGCTCAGCGCCCAAACGAAGGCGCCCATGGTCAAAGGCTTCGGCGTCGGTCACACAGACATCGGCCCCACGATCGGTCTGGGCGGTCTTGGCGCGGCCAGCTTTGCGATCGGCGGACGATTCGAGCGCGGGCTCAAAGCGCTCCCCGATCTCGGGAACGGTGTGTTAGGCCTCGGCCTGAGCGTAGACTGGTACAACTACAGCGAAAGCTTCGTTGGTACGGACTACGACTTCACCTACATCCCGATCGCTGGCACGGCGAATTACCACTTCAACATTCAGAACAAGAAATTCGATCCGTTCCTCGGGCTGGGGCTGGGCTATTTGATGGTAAACACGCCGTATGGTGGCTCGTATGACAGCGGCATCTACGTGGTGGGGCGGCTGGGCATGCGCTACTTCATGAGTGACAAGATGGCGCTGTACGGGGATGTGGGCGCGGGGGCCGCGGCGCTCAATGTTGGTTTGACGTTCAGACTGTCAGGGTCCTGAGGCGGTGACGCTCCGTACGAGCGTCAGCTGCGTCATGGGTTAAGAAGCGACTGCGTCAAACCGTCGGTCAGAAGGAGCGTTAAGATCGTCAACGGCGGCAAACGGTTTAACGACGTTGACGACCTTTACGCTCACCCGGCGCGGACGATTTAACGTGTCTGCTTCTTAACTCGTGCCGCAGTCGACGCCGTTGAGACCCTCGAGTTACTTCGGCTTTGCAGTTGCGGCTGCCGCTTTAAGAGTGTCGGCCAGCTCCGCCGCATATCGCGCCGCCTTCTCGCGCATCCCTAGCGAGTCGTACGCGGCGACGAGGTCCTTCCGCGCATTCGTCAGCCATCCGATGGAAGGATCCGTCTGCTTGAGCACGATATCGTAACCCGCCGTGCTCGCCTTCACCGACTCGTTGTACCTGTGCTGCCGCAGCAGAGAGCGACCCAGCTTTATCGTCGCGATGCCGACATTGAGATGATTCGGGGGCAGCGTCTGGGCATACATCGCCAGCGCTTCGCGGAAGCCGCGCTCGGCGCGGACATTGTCGCCTTTCGCCATGTACACGCTGGCGAGGTTCGCGAGCCCGATGCCGATATAGTAGTGCTTCCCGTTGTAGACCTTCCGATAGATGTCGATCACGCGCACATAGCTGCTCTCCGCTTCCGCGTAGTGCTCGCGCACGAGGGCGATCAGCGCGATGTCGTTCAACGTCGACGCCACGTTCGGGTGCACGGGGCCGAAGACCCGCTCCCGGATCGCGAGCGACTCACGCAGCACGCTGTCGGCCTCCTGCAACTTGTTTTGCGGCCGCATGGCGCGTCCGACCATCGTTAGGGCCGCTGCCGTCGCATAGTGATTTGGCCCGTACCATGCCTTTTGAATGGCGAGTGCCTCCCGGTCCAGCTTTTCAGCCTCGGCGTACTTTCCCAGCTCGTATTGAATCGCGCCGAGGTTGATCAGGTCTTCCGCGACGTGCGGATGGTGTTCGCCGTACAGGCGCCGGCTGAGCGCGAGCACGATCTTGCCCAGCGAATCGGCCGCGGCGTAATTGCCAAGGTAGAAGTAGTTGTTGACGAGCCCCGTCATGCTGGCCGCGAGCTCCGGCGTCGTGTCGCGCTTGCCGCTGCGGAGGCGAACGGCCTCCTCATAGACCTTGATGGCATCGGCGTAGCTTCCCTTGTTCTCGAGGACGCTGCCTAACGCGTCTGTCGCCTCGGCGATCTGCGGGTGGTCCGGGGCGAGGTGCCGCCGGCTCATCTCCAACGCGTCTCTGACCAGCCGTTCGGCGCTGTCGAATTGCGCCTGGGAGATGCGCAGAGCGCCGAGCGCGAGGAGACTCTGCGCGACGTTGGCGTTGTCCGTGCCGAAGAGCCGGCGGCGATCATCCAGCGATTGGCGCAGGAGCGTGTCGGCGCGGTCGAGTTGGCCCAGTTGCGTAGAGACAGTACCCAGTGTCTCGAGCAGCTCGGCTTGCACGCCGGGCTCGGCGATCATGTTGCGCGCTTCCTGCACGCCGCGGTCGATGAGCGTGACAACCCGTAACGAGTCGGCCGGGCCGGCAGCTTCGTCTCCACCTTGGAACAGGGAGACCAGAAAACGCTGGATGCGTTGCGTGCGTGTCGCCTCGGCGACGGCCGTGTCGCGCGCGCGCGTGATGCCGACCGTATAGAAGGCGCTCAGCGCGATGATGAGGATCGCCGCCGCGGCGGCCGACGCGACTCCGCGCCGATGGCGCCTAACGAACTTGTCCAGCCTGTACGTCAGTGTGTCCGGGCGAGCCTCCAGGGGCTCGCCGGCGAGGAAGTGATCCACGTCGCGGATCAGCGCATCGACGGTCGCATATCGCCGCTGCGGATCCTTGTGCATCGCGGTGAGCACGAGCACGTCGAGATCTGCCCACTGCGCGCGTCCCGCGAGTGCCGTCAGGGACGGAGCGATCGAACCGACAGCGGACGGGCGCGCGGGCTCCTCCTGAGTGACGATCGCTTCCGCCGCGGCTGGCGTCCGATCGGCCAGGTCGAAGGGCACGCGGCCGGCGAGCAACTCATACAGCACGACGCCGAGCGCATACACGTCGGTGTGAATCCCGACTTGTTCGCCGCGGAACTGCTCCGGCGCGGCGTACGCTGGCGTCATCAGGCGCAGCCCAGTGCGCGTCGCATCGGCGTCGAGCGTCTCCAGCGGTTTCGCGATGCCGAAGTCGAGCAGCTTTACGCTGCCATCCTCACGCACCAGGATGTTGGACGGTTTGAGGTCGCGATGGACGATGAGGTGCCTGTGCGCGTGCTGCACTGCTTCGCACACGGATCGAAAGAGCTGCAACCGCGCGGCGAGGGAGCAGCGTTTGCGCGTGCAGTGATCCGTAATCGGCACGCCTTCCACGTATTCCATGGCGAACCATGGCGTCCCGTTAGGGAGAACATCGGCGTCGTACAGTTGCGCGATCGCCGGATGATTGAGGCTCGCGAGCGTGCGCTGCTCTTGCGCGAAACGGTCGCGCCGCGCGGGTGACAACGTCGCGTCGCGCAGCACCTTGATGGCGGCGACTGAACCGAGATCGTCGCGCTCGCCGCGGTAGACGACACCCATGCCCCCCTCACCGAGCAGCCCCGTGATTCGGTAAGGACCGAAGCGCTCGCTCGGAACCGAAGCCGTGCTGCGATCGAGCAGCTGCAACGCCGCATCGGCGAGGCCGCGATCGATCACGGTGTTGCGGCCGGCATCCTCACGCAGAAGGGCAGTGACCTCGGCCGCCAGCGATGGATCGTCGGCGGTCTCCAGCTCGAGCACTCGGCGCTGCTCGTTTGGCGCGAGATCGGCAACGGCGTGGAAGAGCGCCTGCACACGTTCCCAACGAACTGCATCCATCGAACCCCCTTAGGCGTTCAGTGCGCGCCGCGCAGCTGCACGGCCAGCCATGCCCGCGCCGCCCGCCAATCGCGTAACACTGTCGCCTCCGATACTTCGAGTAAGTGCGCAGTTTCAGCGACGTCGAGTCCACCGAAAAAGCGACCTTCAACCATCTGCGCCTGACGCGGATTCAACTGGGCGAGCTGCTCGAGCGCGCCGTCCAGCGCGAGGAGCTCCTCGTCTGTCGAGACGGGCGTTTCCAGTGCCTCGTCGAAGGTGACAAAGACTGCGTTCTTGCCACCGCGCTTCTCCGCCTGCCGGCGCCGAGCGGCTTCGATCAGCACTTGGCGCATAGCCCGTGCGGCTATCCGCTTGAAATGCAGCGGCGACGTCGCGGCCAACTCGGGCGATCCGGCCAGCTTGAGCCATGCTTCATTCACCAAGGTTGTGGGAGTGAGCGAAGCATTTGGATCGCTTCGCTTTACGGACGCCGCCAGACGACGCAGCTCTTCGTATGTGACGCTGAACAGGTGGTCCAGCGCGCGACGGTCACCAGAACTCGGTTCGCGATCGGATGGTGAGGAAGCGGATCCCATGACGACGAGCGGGCTACTACGGGACGTGTGGCAAGAAGACAG
>DATBKN010000357.1:0-10826 GCA_036555845.1 Gemmatimonadaceae bacterium
GACCTCGGTATCGAGGTCGCGATCGAGCCGGGACCGTACGGCTCGTTCAAGGTCTTCGTCGACGACGAGGAAGTCGTCGATGCCGGCGCTCTCGCGTTCATGGGGATCGTCCCAACGCTCGCGCATATCCGCGAGCGTGTAGCGGCTCGTCTGGGACAACCGCCTAACGTGTAGCCCCTCCTCCACTGCATTCAGAACATGAAACCGCCGTCTGAATCGAGTACTTCGCGACGCAACTTCGTCACCGCCGTGGCAGGCGTCGGCGCCGCGTGGATCGCCAGCGATTGGATAGCTGTCGAATCCGCACTCGCTCATGCGTCACAGGCTGTCGCTCAACAGCCAGCGCCGGCGTTTGCTGTTCTCACGCCTGACGAGGCAGCTGACATTGGCGCGATGGCGGAGCGCATAATGCCCAGCGATGACACACCAGGTGCCAAAGAAGCCGGCGTGATCTACTTCATCGATCGTGCCTTGCAAACTTTCGACAAGGATCAGCTTCCATTCGTGCGCACAGGCATCAAAGACGTCAATAAGCGCGCGGCGAAGCGCAAAGCCGGCGCGCGATTCTCGCAGCTCGACGCAACACAGCAAGACGCGCTGCTCAAAGAGATCGAGAACACGCCGTTCTTCGGCGGAGTGCGCTACGTGACAATGGTCGGGATGTTTGCGAACCCGTCATGGGGTGGTAATCGCGACTCAATCGGATGGAAGCTGCTCGGATTCGAGCCCCATGCCGCGCACAAGCCGCCGTTCGGTTACTACGACGCGCAGGCAGCGAAAGGAGGAGCGAAGGCATGACGCAGCAACCTGGCGCCAGCTTCCCGCTCTCCGCGCCCGTGGATTTCGTCATCGTCGGCTCGGGAGCCGCCGGCGGCATCATGGCAAAGGAATTGTCCACCCGCGGCCTGTCGGTTGTCGTATTGGAACAGGGCCCCCGCCTAACGCCGGGACAGTTCGAGCACGACGAATTCAAGTACTGGTTTCAGGGTGGCATCGCCAATAACTCGCCGGTCACGTTTCGCGCGAATGAGAAAGAAAAAGCCGAGCGTGGGCGCGGCGGACTGCTCTACGCCAAGCTCGTCGGCGGAAGCAGCGTGCACTTCACGGCGAACTTCTGGCGTTTCCGACCCATCGATTTCACTGAAGCGTCGAAGCTTGGCAGCATCGCGGGCACGGGCCTTGTCGACTGGCCAATCACGTACGAAGAGTTGGAGCCGTACTACACGAAAGTCGACTGGGAAATCGGCGTTTCGGGAGCCCCGGGCCCGGGTGATCCTCCGCGATCGCGTCCGTACCCCATGCCGCCGCTGCCTAACAAGTCGGCCGGGGTCATCTTCGAACGCGCCGCGATGAAACTCGGCTGGCACCCGACGCCGGCGCCAATGGCCATTACATCGCAGCCGTTCAACGGGCGCCCGCCGTGCCAGCAGTGCGGCTACTGCATGGGATTCGGCTGCGAGTACGGCGCCAAAAGCTCCTCTCTCGCTACCGTCATCCCGGTCGCTGAAAAGACCGGGCGCTGTGAAATCCGCCCGAACAGTTTCGTGCGCAAGGTGGAGACGGACAAGCGCGGTCGCGTCACGGGCGTTGTGTACTTCGATGGCGAAAAGAAAGAGCAGCGTCAGCTCGCGAAGGCCGTGGTCGTTTGCGCCAATGGAGCCGAGACCTCCCGCCTGCTGCTCAACTCCAAGAGCAGTCTCTTTCCGCACGGTCTCGCCAACTCGTCAGGGCTCGTGGGCAAGTATCTCATGTTCAACGGCGGCACCACAGCCACCGGCATCTACGAGCACCCGCTCAACGAGTACAAAGGCATGCAAGTGACGCGACTCGCGATGGACTGGTATGACTCCGATCCCAAGCGGGGCTTCTATGGGGGTGGTGGAATCGACGCGCGCTTCGACGCAAACTACCCTATCATCTTCGCGTTAGGCACGATCCCGCCGCACCACCCCACCTGGGGGGCTGCTTTCAAACGCTATCTACGTTGGGGCTTCACGCGGCAGATGACGTTGTATGGCCACTCGACATCTCTTCCTGTTGCCAGCAATAACATCTCGATCGATCCGAAGTTGAAAGACGAGTTCGGCGTTCCCGCGATTCGCGTGACCTACAACGATCATCCAGATGACATCAAAATGGCCCAGTATCTCCAGGCACGCTGCAAGGAATTGCACGATGCAGCCGGCGCGGAAGTCTACTGGTCGAACCCGGTGCGACCTCAGACATTCGGCGTACACTTGTTAGGCACGTGTCGCATGGGCAACGATGCGAAATCAAGCGTCATCGACAAGTTCCATCGCGCGCACGACGTCCCAAATCTCTTCATCTGCGACGGGAGCAGCCTGGTCACATCGGGACGCGGTCAGCCGACGATGACGATCATGGCGCTGGCCTTCCGCGCCGGCGAGAAGATCGCAGAGTTCGCCAAGCGGGCCGAGATCTAGCGACCAATCGGCATCGGTGCCGGGCTGGCCGTACGCGCCCGGCGCCATAACATGGTGGCCTGATGACGCCTACACGATCAGCCGGTCCATCTAAACCAAAGCGCTTCGGCGACGCGGTCGTCGCCTCGATCGCGAAGGAGCGTTACCTGTGGATCCGGGCGGGTTCAGCGTCCAGCCACAAGTTCACCGGGATCTGGAGCGTCGTCGTGGACGGTCGCGTCTTCGTTAGGTCCTGGTACATGAAGGCGAGCGGCTGGTATTCCGCGTTTCTCGAAGAGCCGCTCGGAGCCATTCGTCTCGGGACGAAGGCCGTACCCGTTCGCGCCGTGCCGGTGCGTAGCGCGAGCCTGCTGAAAGCGATCAACGCCGCGTATACCGAGAAGTACACGACGCCCGCTTCGATCAAGTACGTCAAAGGCTTCGCGCGCGGGAAACGTCTCGAGACGACAACCGAGCTGACCCCGCTGTAGTACGGTCCAGCTCGCCAGTCTCTGGCGCGCAGCTTGCACTTCAGCCCGACAACCGACCCGCACGTGGCTCGATGCCTAACGCGCGAGTCTCCGTCTTCCGGCCTGCCAGGCTTGACGGCCTCGTCAGGCCGCGAGGATCGCGTGTTGCGTGTGCTCACACTCAATCAGGAGCTCCGTTGGCAGACGTCGGCGCCGCCGCTATCCCACTTAGCCGAGAAGCGCACGGTCAATCCGCCGAGGCGGTGTGGCTGAAGCACAGCTTCTACCGCCACCTCATCGGCTCGGCGCGCTTTTTTGCGCAGCGTGCGCGCGCAGCTGAAGATCGCGCTACAAAGCACACGGAGGTCGGCGCCGCTGCTACCGGCGACCTCGTTAGGCACCGCTCCTATGTCTCGGGGGCGATCCTCTCGGCCGCGGCTTTTCTCGAGGCGTCAGTCAACGAGCTGTACCTCGAGCTCAACGGATTGAAATCCAGCGAACGTACTCGGCTCCCACGCCGCGTGCTCGCCGTCCTGGGGCGCTTCTGGTCCGACATCGAACGAGCGCCTGTGCTGCATCGCTACCAAGTCGTCCTCATGGTCGCCGACGCCGAGCGCTTCGACGAGCGGCGCGCACCGTTTCAGGATGCGGACAGCCTCATGAAGCTGCGCGATGCGCTCGTACACTTTCGGCCGGAGCGGCCGGAAAGTCGCCGACGCCTGCGCACGCTCGAGCAACGCTTGCGCACCCGGTTCGAGCCGAATCCACTCGCGCTCGCTGACAGCGACTGGTTCCCTGACCTGTGCCTGAGCGCCGCGTGTGCGGAATGGGCGGTTCAGGCGGCGGATGCGTTCACGGAGGATTTCTGCAAGCGCATGGCTCTCCCAGCACGTGGGCTTGCCTGGTGCGACGTAACCACGCGCCAACCGCGCGCACGCGACCGCGACTTCGAGCGGCCGATGGCGAGCTCCAAGCACGCAAAGGGAGACGCGCCTGACTACGAATCTTACTCCGATAGCGGCAGGTAACGATGCCAATCCTCAGACGTGCGATCGACTTCTTCACACTCGGCTCCGAGCATCCGATCCGGCGACTCATCGCCTATTACATCGTGCTCGCGCTGATTGTCGCGGGGGTGCTGGCGCTCTTCCCTGCCTCCGGCGAGCTGCTCTTCGGAAGTCTCGCGCTCAACATCCCGAACGCGCCTGTCGTGTTGCAGGACGGGCTGGGTGGAATCGCCGACTCGCCACTGTTCCAGCCGGATTCGATTACGCGACTGGCGTTAAGTACGACGATCGCGTTGATCGCGACACTGGCGCTGATGCTGCCGGTCACGTGGGTCTACATCTCGGCGCGCAACGTGCGCGGTCACAGCCAGGCGTTGGTGCAGACGCTCATCATCCTGCCCATCGTCGTCGCGGGCGTTGTGTTCGTCGTCCGCGATAGTCTAGCCCTGGCGTTCAGCCTTGCGGGCGTCGTCGCCGCCGTGCGCTTCCGCACAAACCTTCGCGATACGCGTGACATCGTTTTCATCTTTCTCTCCATCGCGGTCGGTTTCTCGGCCGGCGTGCACATGCTCGGCGTTGGCGGACTCGTCACACTCGTTTTCAATTTCGTGCTGCTGCTTACGTGGCGGTACGACTTCGGACGCAACGTCCTGTCGCCAACGGCGAGCGCGCAGTGGACCGAGCCGCTGCAGTCGCTGACAGGTGGGAAGGGAAACGGCGCCGTTCCGGACCGCGATCTCGTGCTGGCGCTGAGCCCAAGCAAGGCCAACGAGCTGGCCACGCGCTTCGAGCGCGTGCGCGCCGTGTTGGGCAAGGACAAAAAGAAGCCGCGCTACAACGCGGTGCTCAGCCTAACGAGTACCCGTGTCGGCGAGGCGCAGCACGTAGTTGAAAAGGTGCTGCAGGACATGACAAAGCGCTGGAAGCTGGACGAAGTCGCCTCGCACCCGGGCAAGCCTGACGAGGTCTATTATCTCGTGCGCCTGCGCAAATCGCTGACGACGGACGAGCTCATTACCGCCATTCGCGCGCGCGCGGCCGATCTCATCGTCAACGTGGATCTCGAGGTCGGCGAAGACGAGAGAAAGGAGCTGGAGAAGACGGCGTGACCAAGGCTGCGCGAGTGCTCGCCGTCGCTTTCGCGTTAGGGCTGGCCGCTTGCCAGCCTCCGCGTAGCGGCGCGCGCCTCCGCGCGGACTCGCTGCAGTTGAGTGAACGGGCCGCCAAACTGCGGCAACGCCTCGCCGACTCGGCGAGCGGCGCCGAGCGCGCACTGCCGGTCGCCAAGTGGTTGCTTCCGGCCTCACTGAGTGAGATATCGGGCGTCACCCTAACGAGCGACGGCCGCGTTCTGGCGCACGGCGATGAGCTCGGACGCATCAGCGTGATCGATCCAGAGCGCGGCGTGATCCTCAAGGAGTTTCGCTTCGGCGCGCGCGCGGACTTCGAAGGCATTACGATGGCGCACGGCCTGATCTACATGATCGACAGTGACGGCCAGCTGTATGCCTTTCGTGAAGGAGGGAACGGCGCGCGGGTACCGTATCAACTGGTGGACACGGGGCTGGGTCACGAGTGCGAGTTCGAAGGCGTGGCCTATGATCCCGCTCGCGAGGCTCTGCTGCTGCCGTGCAAGAACGTCGAGAAAAAGAGCATGCGCAACAACCTCGTGATCTACGTCTGGAAGCTGCACCAGAACGATCCTCCGCGCTTGTCGGTCATCGCCATTCCACTGGCGCGCGTCATCGGCGACAACTCGTGGAAGAGTTTGCGGCCGACCGACATCACCGTGGACCCGAACACGGGCAACTACGTGCTAGTGGCGGCCCATGAACGGGCGCTCGTCGAGCTGACACCTAACGGCGAAGTGGTACGCGCGATGCCGCTCCCCGAGCGCGACCAGCATCCGCAAGCCGAAGGCGTAGCGATCACGAACGACGGCATTCTCATCATCAGCGACGAGGCGTCCAACCGCGCCGCGTCGATCACGCTCTACCGGTGGCCGCTAGCGCCGGCATCAACGGCGGGACCATGAAGCATATACATCAGCAGATCCGATTTCTGGCGGCGCTCGCCACGAGCGCTCTCGCCCTGTTCCTGACGCCGCACCTAACGCGCGGTCAGACGGCACAGGGCACGGCAAGCAAGGACAGCGTTGTCGTCGTTGCGAGCGATGAGTACAGGGCCGGCGGCTTCCATCGCTGGCTCCTCGGGGACAACTGGCGCGACGTCTGGAGCACGCCGATCAATGTGGCCGTTCTGAACCTCAAGACGTTCGCCGGCGGACTCACGCCAACGGAAACGGGCGGGAGCAATCAAACGACGTCTCTGCGCTTTATCGGACGTGACGGCGTCGAGTATCAGTTCCGGCCGGTACACAAAGATCGACTTGCCGCGATACAGCCATTTGCGCATACGATCGTCGAAGGCCTTTTCCAGGACGGCCTGAGCGCACTGCACCCGACGGGACCTCTCGCCGTACCTCCCATTCTCGATGCTGCGGGAATCCTGCATCCCACTCCGCGGCTTTACGTGATGCCTAACGATCCAGCGCTGGGCGAGTTCCGCGAGCAATTCGCCGGCAAGCTGGGTGCTATCGAGGAGCGCGCGCTGATGCCGAAAGAAGGACTGGGGCTCGGCGGCGCCATCGACATCATCGAAAGCGACCCGCTGCTCGAGCGCCTGAACAAAGGTCCGAGCGAGCGCGTGGATGCGCGGGCTTTTCTCACAGCACGGTTGATCGACGTGCTTCTGAACGACAATGATCGGCACCGCTATCAGTGGCGCTGGGCGCACGTTCCGCCGAGACTCGCAGGTTCCACGGTAGCCGACGACGTGGTGTGGATCCCGATTCCGCGCGATCGCGATGCAGTCTTCGTGAATCATCAAGGCGCGCTCATGGCGCTCGCGCGTCACTTCAAGTCGAACCTCGTCAAGTTCGACGCGGACATTCCGCGAATCTCAGCGCAGCAAACCGCAGCGCTCGAGCTGGACCAACGGTTGTTGGTGGGCTTGAACCGCGCTACCTGGGACTCGATCAGCACTTGGTTGAGAACGAGGATCACCGACGCGGTGATCGATTCGGCGGTGCGGCGAATGCCGCGAGGGTACGCGACAGCGTCCAACGACATTGCGGCGAAGCTTCGATCGCGGCGCGACAACCTGGGCGAAGCGGCTTCGGAATACTATCGCTTCCTTGCGGACATCCCGGAGATTCACGCGCCTGATAGCGACGATAGAGTCACGATTACGCGCGAGGGCCCTGATGTCGTCGTCCGGATTCAGACAGGAGATCGCAGGCCGTGGTTCGAGCGCCGTTTCGTTGCCGGCGAGACGCGCGAGCTCAGGGTGTACCTCCATGGTGGTGCCGACAAAGCGGTTGTGCGCGGTAACGGTAGCGAAGGCATCTTTCTGCGCGTGATCGGCGGCAACGGGGACAACACGCTAGTCGACTCGTCGACTGTCAACGGGCGGCATCGCCTAACGCGGATCTACGACAACGGGCCGGTCAACGACATCGAATACGGGAAAGACACGACATTCAACCGCCGTCCGTGGATCAGGGCATACGGCAAACAGATCCCGCCGGTCAAAGACCGCGGCTGGCGCACCGGCCCCACCGTTGACGTGGGCAGCGGTGCGGGGCTGGGCATCGTCGCGAAAATGGGCTTCGAGCGAAAGCACTACGGCTTCCGCTACGTTCCCTATAAGAGTCGCACGAGTCTGGACCTGGAGTACGCGACGGGCGTGAACGGCTTTCGCGCGGCGTTCGAGAGCGACAGGCGCGTCGAAAGCTCGCAGCTGCACTACATGTTCGATGCCGAAGCGACGCAGCTCAACATTGTCGAGTTCCGCGGCTTCGGGAATACCGTCGAGGACTCGGACGATCTGTTCTTCGATGTCAAACAGCTGCAGTTGATCGCGCGTCCGTCGATCGGGCTGGCGCTCGGCCCACTCGGTGATTTTTCGTTAGGCCCCATCGTCAAGTACGTCGTCGCAGACAGTCTGGAGAACAGATTCATCTCACGGGAGCGCTCGTTAGGCTTCCCGCGTTTTGGGCAGGCGGGCGGTCAGCTCGCGCTCGAGCAGGACACACGAGACAGCGCCTGGACACGGGGTGTGTTCCTCAGGGCGAGCGCGTCATATTACCCGCAAGTGTGGGACGTCAAGAAACCCTTCGGTGAGATTTCGGCGCTGGCGTCGACGTATTTCACGTTTCCGATCCTAACGCGGCCCACCCTGGCTCTTCGCGGCGGCGCAAAGAAGGTGTTTGGCGGCTTCCCGTACTACGAGGCCGCATTCGTCGGTGGTCGCACTTCGCTGCGCGCAATGCACCGGCAGCGCTTTGCCGGCGACGCTTCACTGCACGGGACAACTGAGCTGCGTGTGCCGATCGCTCGAGTGAATTACATCTTGCCGTGGAGCTTTGGCGCGATCGCCTTCATGGAAGGCGGGCGCGTGTACGTGGACGGAGAATCGGCGGGCACGTGGCATAGCGCACGCGGCGTTGGCGGATGGATCGGACTCTTGGGTCCGAGAACGGCGGTCCACATCGTGCGCACGAACCGTGCTGATCGGCGTATGGTGTTCGGAATAGGCTTTGCGTTTTGATCGGAGTGTGAGGTTCACAGTGGTACCGTACTCGAAAGCACTTCACTATGCGCGGAATACCAGGACTCGTACTCGGAATCCTCTTTGCGGGCGCGCTCGGCTGTCCGCCGCCCGTACAGATCACGCCTCCACCGGCCACTGCTTCGGCAGAGCTCGTCGCGTTGGCGGGTGGCTCAGTACTCATCGCGGTCGGCGATATCGCTGACTGCGAAGCGCGCGGTGATGAGCTCACGGCAATTATCGTCGACAGCCTTCTGCGCGCTGATAGCGCCGCGAACGTAAAGGATGCCGTCGCAGGGTTAGGCGATCAGGCGTATCCGTCCGGCTCGTGGCGCGATTTCGTCGATTGCTGGGGACCGTCGTGGGGCGACACGACGAAGCTGATCATGAAACGGATCCATCCCGTACCAGGAAATCACGAGCATGAGTCGGATTTCTCGGCGCCGTACTATCGCTATTTCGGCGACCGGGCTGGTTCACCACGCAAGGGCTATTACAGCTACGACCTTGGTGAGTGGCACCTCATCGCGCTGAACAGTGAGATCGCGCGCAATCCGGCGTATTCAGCCGCCGAACGCAAGGCGCAAGAAGACTGGTTGCGTGAGGATCTAAAAACCAAGAGCAAGACGTGCACGTTGGCGTACTGGCACCATCCACGCTTTGCGTCGAGTTATCACGGCAACGATGCGACCGTCGTGAACCTTTTCACGATTCTGTACGACGCTGGAGCCGATGTCATCCTCAACGGCCATGAGCACGTCTATGAGCGATTCGACCCGCAAACGTCGGCTGGTGTGAAGGACACCGTCAAAGGGATCGCCGAGTTCGTCGTGGGAACGGGTGGTGGCACGCTTCGGGGATTCAATCCCCCGGCGCCAAACTCCGTCGCGCGGATCGAGGGACACTTCGGCATTTTGAAGATGACGTTAGGCAAGGAAGGCTATCAGTGGGCCTTCATCGACACGAACCGGCGCATCTGGGATCCCGGTTCGGGGAAGTGCCACTAACACCAGGGGATAGGGTTAGGGATAGGGTTAGGGTTAGGGGTAGGGGTAGGCGCCATGGCCGTTAGGCGGCGGCTGCGGTCGTGTCTTGCGTGAGAAAACGCACGAGAGCGCGCTCTTCGGCGTTCAGTCCGAGCGACTGCCCGTTCTGCCGCGGTTTCCAACGCCGTGCGAGTTCTGGCTGGCTCAGCGCATTCAGTACCAGCGGATGGATGTAACACGAGCGGCAGACGGCCACTGTGTTCCCCAAGTGCTCGGCGACGCTCTTCACCGCAGCGATCGCATGCGCCTTGCCTGCCCCGTTTTGCAGCGCACGTGAGGCGTCCAGGTATCGGGCGGCCAGTATTGTGCCGGCCCACGTGCGGAAGTCCTTCGCCGTGAAATCTTCGCCGGCGATATCGCGCAGATACGCGTTGACATCGGCCGAGGTGATGGGCTGTGGACTCTCCTGTTCGTCCAGGTATTGAAAGAGCTCCTGGCCCGGCAGGTCGCGCAGCTGCCTGACGAGCTGCGCGAGACGCTTGTCCGTCACGGCGATACCGTGCTTCTTGCCGCTCTTCCCCTTGAAGCGAAGCTCGGTGCGACCGCGATCGATGCGCACGTGATGGTTTCGCAAAGTCGTTAGGCCGTACGAGCCATTGCTGCGCGCGTACTCTTCGTTCCCCACGCGGATGAAGGTTGTCTCCAGCAACCGCACGATCATCGCGAGCACCTTTTCGCGCGGCAGGCCTGCGAGCGCCAGGTGCCGCTTCACCTGCGTGCGGATGCGCGGCAGCGCCGATGCAAACGGAATGAGCCGCTCGTACTTGGTCTCGTCGCGCACCTGACGCCAGCGCGGATGGTAGCGATACTGCTTGCGACCCTTGGCATCGCGTCCGGTCGCCTGGAGGTGCCCGTTAGGCACCGGCGAGATCCAGACATCGCGCCACGCCGGCGGAATGACGAGCGCGCGGATGCGCGCGAGCGTGGCCTTGTCGCGCACAGCTGATCCGTCGTCCGCGCGATACGCAAAGCCGCGTCCGACCCGACGGCGGCGAATCCCGTAGCCGTCGTCGCGCACATAACGAAGCTGCGCGGCGCTCGCCGAATCAGCGGGCGCCATGAATGGATCAATCCGCCAGCGTTTACGCTTCACACGCATGGTCAATGCAAGAATCAGGACATACACGGCTGGGTGCGCCAGGCGCGCACGGCTCCTGCGATAGACGACTGGCGTGTCCATGAATCACCCAATCGTCCTGCTCTTCGTTCTCGCGGTGCCCATCGCGTGCATCGCGTGGACCGTCACGCACGAGGAGGTCTTCCGGGAGC
>DATBKN010000358.1:0-6377 GCA_036555845.1 Gemmatimonadaceae bacterium
CGAGAGCAGATGCTCGGCGGGAGTCTTCATCGCGGCAGGATCGCCGATGTACAGCGCGAGGTCTGCGTAGGCGAGCTTCTTTGCCTCGATCAGCACGTGCAGGTAGTCGCGCGTGTTGTGCCCCATCGCTTTGAGGTCGAACGGCTCGAGGATGCGCAGCATCTCGAGCGCGGCGATTCCCTGACCGTTGGGCGGCAGCTCGTACAAGCGATAGCCTTTGTACGGTACCGACATCGGCGTGACCCATTCCGTGCGATAATCGCGGAAATCGTCAGTCGTGAGGAAGCCGCCTAACGCGCGCACGCCGTCGGCGATCTTCGCGCCCAGCGCTCCACCGTAAAACAGCCCAGGGCCTTCCTTCGCGATTCTCCTGAACGTTTCCGCGAGATCGCGATTGGTGATCCAATCCCCCGTCTTGGGCGCCGCGCCATCGCGCGTCAGGTATTGAGCGCGCGCACCCGCATCGTTCTTGAGTCCAACCGCTGCCTCGTCCCAGTCACGCGCGATGACTGGCGTGAGCGGAAAGCCCTTCTCGGCGATCTCGATCGCCGGCGCAAGCGCCTGCGCCAGCGTTATGGTCCCGTACTTGGTGAGTAAGTCATTCCAGCCACCTAACGCCCCCGGCACTGTGATGGACTCGGGGCCGGAGCCCGGCATGCTCGTGCGCCCGCGGTCGACGAGCGCCTGACGCGTGAGCAGAGACCCGGAGCGTCCGCTTGCGTTGAGGCCGACGAGCTTCTGCTCCCTGGCTGACCAGAAGAGCGCGAACAAGTCGCCGCCAATGCCTGTCATCATCGGCTCGACGACGTTGAGCACGATCGCGGCCGTCACGGCGGCATCGATCGCATTGCCGCCGTTCTGCAGCACGCGGAGACCGGCCGCGGTGGCAAGCGGCTGGCTCGTCGCTATGACGCCGTTAGGCACGTAAACGGGGGATCGTCCAGCCATCGACGGCGCCTTCGGCGCCTGCGCCGTCAGCTGAACCGGACGCGCGAGAGACATGATGAGCCCGGCGGTGAGGACGCTTGGGATTCTGAACATCGATTTCTCAGCTGCGGAAGACGAAATAGACGGCGGCAACGAGGCATAAGCCGGCCCCGAGAAAGTCCGTCTTCAAGGGCTGGCGCACATACAAGATGGCGAAGGGAATGAAGACGGCGAGGGTCACAGGCAGTCGCTCTGTTAGAATAGTGACCTGAATTCACGCGTCTTCGAAGCCTGGCCTTTCGCAGGCAAGCGAAACGATGGGAACTAAACGGACCGATAGGCAACTGATGCCTCAGCGAGCAATCTGTTGGGAGCGCCCATGACACCCGCATCTCTCGTCGCGATCGCGATTTTTTCTCCCTTCGCCGCGTTCGCTGCCTACGCGCAGCAGCACGATCACGTGCAAGAAAAGCTGGGCACGGTTCACTTCGCCACCTCGTGCAGCCCTGCGGTCGCGCCGCAGTTCAATCGCGCCGTCGCCTTGCTGCATTCCTTTGAATTCGGCGCCTCCATTCGCGCCTTCAACGAAGTCATCGCGGCCGACTCCACCTGCGCCATGGCGTATTGGGGAATCGCGCTGAGTCGCTGGACCAATCCGATGGTCCCCGGAACGCGCCCTGTCGCGCTGCTGCAGCAGGGCAAGCAGGCTAGCGACGCCGCCCAGCGTCTCGCCAGTCGCGTGAGCGATCGCGAGCGCGGCTACATCGACGCCGTCAGCCAGCTCTACGACGACTTCGAGAACAAGGACCAACACACGCGCGTCCTGGCCTACGAGCGCGGCATGAGCGATCTCGTTAGGCAGCAGCCGGCCGACACCGAGGCCAGGATCTTCTACGCGCTCGCGATCAGCGCGGCTGCGCCGCCTTCGGACAAGACATACGCGAACCAGCTCAAGGCGGCCGGCATCCTCGAGCCGCTCTGGGCGGCGCAGCCCAATCACCCCGGTCTCGCGCACTACATCATCCACACCTACGATTATCCGGCCCTCGCCGAAAAGGCGCGCGAGGCGGCGAAACAGTATTCGCGCATCGCGCCGTCAGCGGCGCACGCGCTGCATATGCCGTCGCACACGTTCACGCGCGTCGGCATGTGGCAGGAGTCCGTCGACGCCAACCGGCAATCCATGGCTGCAGCGTTAGGCAGCGGTTCGATTGCCGAAGCGTTGCACGCCGCGGACTACCGCATGTACGCCTACCTGCAGCTGGGGAAGGAACGCGAAGCAAAAGCGATTCTCGACTCGCTTCCCGCCATCGCCGCACGTTTCGATCCGACTGCTATTGCCGGCGCTGCGCCCCCCTCCGCGGGCTTTTTCGCGATCGCCGCCATCCCGGCGCGCTGGGCTCTCGAGCGCAGCGCATGGAAAGAGGCCGCGGCCCTCGAGCCCAGGGCGACTCTCTTTCCGTACACCGAAGCAATGACATACTTCGCGCGCGCGTTAGGCGCGTCCCATCTGGGCGACGCGGCCACCGCACGGACGGCTGTCGACTCACTGGCCTCGATTCACCAAGCGCTGACCGCGAATAATGAAGCGTATTGGGCCGAACAGGTGGCCATCCAGCACCTCGCGGCTCAGGCCTGGCTCGCCTTCGCCGAACATCGGCAGGATGAGGCGCTGCGCCTCATGCGCGAAGCCGCCACGCGCGAGGATGCGACCGAAAAGGCGGCCACGACACCCGGGCCGTTGAAGCCCGCGCGCGAATTGCTCGGCGACATGCTCGTCGAGCTCAAGCGCCCGGACGAGGCACGCGCCGAGTACCGCGCGACGCTGAGCAAGGAGCCGAATCGCCGGCACGCGCTACGCGGCGCCGGCCGCTGAAGCAACAGGGGCGATGCCTAACGAGGGCTCGGGAACAGCGCGCTGGCCAGCCCCGCGCTGTGGAAACGCCAGACGCCGGCGGCGTTTTCATTGCCATCCGAATAACCACCCGTGATGATCACATCTCCCCCTGGCAGCAGCGCTGCGGCGGCGAAGCGATACGCGTCCGGGAATGAGCCGTGGATCTCGCTGAAAGTGCTCGATGCGCGGCGCAACAGCTCAGCTGTCCGCGCGCCTGACGTGATGAGGACGTCGCCCGTCGGCAGACGCACGGACGTACTGGCGATCTTGTAGCGGCGATTTTTCATCGATGGACCGCGCTCGAATGTCGACGTACGCGGATCGTAGATCTCTGTCGTCTCGAAGTGCACACGATCGGTCCGGTCGGCACCTCCGATGACGAGCACGCGGCCGTCGGCCAACTCGATGGCATCATGTTTGTGTCGCGCGGTTGCCAATTCCCCGCCTGCGCTGAAGCGACCTGTCGCTGTCGAAAAGATCTCCGCGCTCGAATACACGGTCATGTTTTGTCGTCGGCCGCTGTGGCCGCCGACGATGAGCACGCGACCCTGCGGCAGGAGGGTCGCCGTGTGACTCTCGCGCGCCACGTTCATCGAGCCGACGAGCTGAGACCTGCCTAACGAAGGATCGTACAGCTCGGCGCTGCGCAGGAACGTCCACCCGGTACCTACTCCGCCCACGAACAGCACGCGGCCATCGGGTAAGAGAGTCGCCGTGTGTCCGCTTCGTGCAGCGATCAGCGACCCGGCTGGCGCAAATCGTCGCGTTGCGGGATCGAAGACCTCCAGCGACTGCAGATAGTCTCCGTTGTAGCCACCGGCGATGAGCACTCGGCCGTCCGTGAGCAGAGTCGCAGTATGACTTGCTCTCCGTTCGCTGAGAGCGCTCAGCTCTTCCATCGAATTGTTGCTGGGGTCGAACAGTTCGACACTCGACAGGCCGGCTCCTCCGGAGGTCATCCCGCCTACGATGAGCACGTGGCCGGATCGCAGAGTAGTGGCAGTGTGCGCACTGCGCGGCGTGTGTAGCGTGGCTACTCGCTGGATCGCCGGCTTGACAAGTGAGTAATCGTCTCGCGGCGCAGCTGAGGCAGTGCAAGTCAGGAGCGCCAGTACGCCAAGGTCCAGGGATTTGATGGGAATCATGAAGGGTCTCGCAGTTTCTCGTTCTGTTTATGAGATGCCGCCCGCGCGATCAGTGCTTCAATGAGGCCGCCAGGGTGGCTGCCAGGCGCGGCCGTGCCGGCAATAGGAGGCCGCGGATATCGGATATGCGCGCTTCCTATATGCCGCCAGGCCGCTGCCCGAGCTGAACTGCCTAACGAGATGGCTAACGGACCTGCGTCGCCAGCGGCACAAGTCAAGCGATAACCTCGTTAACAGGACCCGATGCGGGAGCGTAAAGCTCGTCAACAGCGTCAAGCAGTTTCACGGCGTTGACGACGTTAACGCCCGCGCTTGGGGATCCGTTTAACGTTTCTGCTTCTTAACCGGTGCCGCCGTCGACGCTCCGGTGGTTGTACGGGGTCGCCTCTTGACCGGTGCCGCTGTCACGCATCGCACACAGCAATAGTGCGCCGCGGATCAAATCGCGCGTGCATCGTGCCCGTCGTTGCGCGGAGAGGCGACCGAA
Source organism: Gemmatimonadaceae bacterium (assembly GCA_036555845.1). Taxonomy (GTDB): domain Bacteria; phylum Gemmatimonadota; class Gemmatimonadetes; order Gemmatimonadales; family Gemmatimonadaceae; genus DASYRX01. The sequence goes on from DATBKN010000358.1 coordinate 4,457, forward strand.
CGTCCGGCTCATGGATTCAAGCGGAGCGAGGTGACTGCGTGACCGCGTATGACCAGGTGAAGGTCTGGGAAATAGACGAGATCCAGCCACGTCCCCCGCGTCCTTCTCGTCCATCACGCCCTCGAGGTCCCGCACGTGCTGACCGCCGATCGCTTCGATCCGAGGACAAGAGGGAAAAGGCCGAGCGCAGGGAAAGAGCCGAACGCAATGAGAGGCTGTGGGTCTGGGCGCGGCTGAGCGTCGTGGTCAGCCTCTCCGCCGCTGTACTCTGGTGGCCTTACGGCAGGAGCTGCGGCGTTGGATTGGCCGCGTATGTCGCCGCGACGGCGATGATCATCGTGGGCGGACTCTGGGTGGTAGTTTGCACCTGGACGTGTCGCATGGGCCGCGCGCACGCCATCGCGATGCTCGTCGCGCTCTGGGGCGTTGGGCTTATCGGTGCGGAGGTATTGCCTCGCATCGGGTATGCAGCGCAGTCCGCCGCCTGGTTGTGTGGCGCCGCGCCGCGTGGGACGCCGTAAGGAAGGTTCCTCAACACGTTAGGCGCAGTCGCCTAACGCCTCATCACTCCCGCAGCCGCCCGAGTTGCAGGACCAGCGTCACGCCTCCAAAGTTCGTCAGGCTGTTCACGTTCGCGAAGACGCGTGCTCCCAGTCCCGCCCAGGGAATTGGTCGCCAGGACAACTGCGCCTCAATCGGCAGGGCGATCACACTGCTGTCGCGCGGGTCCTTCGCTACTCCGAGGCCTGCGGCGATTGCCCCGTGAAACACGGCCGGCGGTGAGGCGATGCCGGCAAGAAGTCCGGCCTCGTCCATCCGATGTCCGTCCGGTGTTCCGATGGAAGCGACTCGGCCCATAAAAACGAAGTGTCGGACCTGAACGGCTGCAGAAATTGCGGACGCGTAGAATCCGCTGTCCGCCGTGCCGGAAGCGCCAGCCGCGCCGAGGGCAACTTGACCCCAAAAGGTGGGGCGACGCTGGAGGGAACTCCGGGCCTGGGCCGACGTGGCGGCAGGGGCGGCGTGGATCACGAGAAGGAGCCCGACGCACGTGCAAAGCCGAGCGATGCGAGGTGGCATTCGACCCTCCTGGAAGAGCCAACCGTGGACGCGCTCTGCTGCTCCAGATCATAGTCAGGGGACATGACTCAGTGCACGCGTGGTTGTGGGCAAAAGGCAATTCCTGCCGTCCGGCAACAAAGTCATGTTTACGCGCCCCGATGATACATCACACAGTTTGCCGGGTCCCGACCGTCTTCGGTCTCGCACTGTTCGGCTCGATCTGTGTCGCCACGGCAGCTTCCGGACAGCGACCGCGTGTTATGGAAGGTGCACCGGTCGCGCGCTGGATCACCGACACCGCGGCGCCGCCTAACGATTTCGGCGTGTACCACTTCCGGCGCGTGTTCGATCTCGCCTCGAAGCCGGAGCACTTCGTCGTGAATGTCTCGGCGGACAACCGCTACAGGCTGCTCGTGAATGGGCAGCCCGTGTCATCCGGACCGCAGCGCTCGGATCTCGCGCATTGGCGTTATGAAACCGTCGACATCGCGCGCGCGCTGCGTGCGGGGCGGAATGTTCTTGCGGCGACTGTGTGGAACTGGGGCGCGGATCGCCCTGTGGCGCAGGAGAGCCGCCGCACGGCATTTCTGCTGCAGGGCACGACCGACCAAGCGGCGATCGTGAGCACCGGTCGCCCAGGGTGGCGCGTGCTGCGCGACGTTGGCTACTCGCCGCTGTCTGTCAACTCATCCGATTTCGGATACTACGCCGCGTCACCTGGGGAATCGATCGACGCGCGGCACTATCCATGGGGATGGGAAGATGCGGCGTTCGCCGACGCGGCGTGGCCAATCGCCGGGAGTCTCGAAGTCGCGCAATCGAGCGGGACGGATGCGTATGGTGTCGTCAGCACGTGGCA
>DATBKN010000359.1:0-34535 GCA_036555845.1 Gemmatimonadaceae bacterium
GGAACGGCGCGGGCGCGGCACGCGCATCGAAGTACGCATGCCCGACCCGTCGGCGAATCCCTACCTCGCGCTGGCGGTAATGCTCGCAGCTGGGCTCGACGGCATCGAAACATCGGCCGATTGGAGAGAGCCGGTCGACACGAACATCTTCGAGATGTCCTTCCGCGAGAAGCGCCGTCTCCGCATCGACGACCTTCCGCACGACCTCAACGAAGCGTGCGACGAGCTGGAGAAGGACGACGTCATCCGCTCCGCGTTAGGCGACCACGTCGCTAAGCACTTTCTCGCGGCTAAGCGGCAGGAGTGGAATGACTACATCACCCAAGTCAGCTCATGGGAAGTCGAGAACTATCTTCTGCGGTACTAGGAATAGGGGATAGGGGATAGGAGGATTGAAGGATAGAACGGCGGCGCGCCTATACCTTATCCCCTATCCCCTATCCCCTATCCCCTATACCCTTTCTCCATGCCCGCTTGTCCAACCTGCAAACACAGCGTCGCTGACGGTCGTTTCTGCTCCAACTGCGGTGCTGCGCTCAAGGACATGACGTGCGCCCGCTGCGGAAGCGCGGTCGTTGTCGGGGCGCGTTTCTGTTCCAACTGTGGGACTCAGGTTGCGTCATCGCCTGCCGTTGCCGCTGCGGCGATACCGCTCGCGCGAGCGCCGAATAGTCGCATTCCCTGGATCATCGGCGGGACGGCCACTGCGGCGCTCCTCGTCCTGATAATCGCCCAGCAGCTCAACACCAACGCATCCCCGGCAACGGCTTCCACACCGCAGTCCGCCGAGGCTCCACCTCCGGGCATGCGCGCCCCGGATATATCGCAGATGACGCCGCGCGAACGCGCCTCGCGTCTCTTCGATCGCATCATGCGGCTCAACGAAGAAGGAAAGCGCGACAGCGTGGCGCTCTTTGCGACCATGGCAGTTCCCGCGTTTCAGTCACTCGAGCCGCTCGATGCGCACTTGCGCTACGACCTCGGCAGAATCGCCGCCGTGTCGGGAATGCTGGACCTCGCCGACGCGCAAGCCGACACCATTCTCGACGCACAGCCGCAACACTTGTTAGGCTTGATCCTCGCGGCACAGGTCGAGCAACTGCGCGGAAACACAGCCGAAGTTCGCCGGTTGGGTAATCGGCTCCTGGCGGCGGAAGCGAACGAGCGGGCCAAGGCCCTCGAAGAGTACACGTTGCACGACGCTGACATTCGCGCCGCCGTCGCCGCCGCGCGGCAACCACGTTAGGCACGTCCTCATGCTCGCCTCTGTGAAACCAGGCACTACGATCCGCGTCTGCCACAGCCCTGACTCGGACGACGCGTTCATGTTCTACGCGCTCGCCGAAGGGTTCATCGACACCGAAGGCATTCAGTACGTGCACGAGCTGCAGGACATCGAGTCGCTCAATCAGCGCGCATTGCGCGGTGAGCTCGAAGTGACGGCGGTGTCGATTCACGCCTACGCATACTTGGCGCAGCACTACGCACTCCTCCCACACGGCGCATCGATGGGCGATCGCTACGGCCCGCGACTCGTCGCACGCACGCCAATGACGCGCGACGAGATCGCCGGCGCTCGCATCGCTATTCCAGGCAAACTGACGAGCGCATATCTCGCGCTGCGCCTCTTTCAGCCGAACTTCGAGCCAGTTGTCCGACCTTTCGATACGATAGAAGACGCTGTCGTCGATGGTGACGTCGATGCCGGCCTGCTTATCCATGAAGGCCAACTGACATTCAGCGATCGCGGCCTGCACATGGTTACGGACCTCGGAGCCTGGTGGTACGACGAGACCACGTTGCCGCTCCCCCTCGGCGGTAACGTGATCCGCAAGGACCTGGGCGCGGCGCTGATCAGCATGATTTCGCGTCACCTGCGGGCGAGCATCGCATACTCGCTGTCACATCGCTCCCTCGCGCTCGATCACGCGATGCGCTACGCGCGCGGCCTCGACCGCGCAAAGGCGGACACGTTCGTTGGCATGTACGTAAACGACTGGACGCTTGATTACGGCCCGCGGGGACGCCAAGCCGTCTCGCTCTTCTTGCAGCGCGGCGCCGAAACCGGGATCATTCCGCACGCCGTGCAAGTCGAGTTCGTAGACGCCTAACGCGTGGTAGGTCCAATTTGGCGAGTACGGGAGGCGGCGACTCTGTCGTCCCTGCTGATCAGCTTCTAGGCGAACCCGATCGGCGGCGTATCCTCGTCGTCGACGATGAGGCGCCACTGCGCGATGTCTTGTCGCGGTTCCTCAAATCGCGCGGCTACATCGTACAAACTGCTGCAGACGGCGGCGCCGCCATTCGCGAGCTGCGCTCGCAGCAATACGCGCTGCTTCTGTCAGACGTGCGTCTCCCTGATGCGTACGGCGTGCAGCTCATCGACGCCGCTCACGCACACGACCCCGACCTCGCCGTAATCCTGCTCACCGGTTACCCCGACGCTGCGGTGAAGACTGCAGCGTACGAACACGGCGCGATGGACTACCTAACGAAGCCTGTTCCGCTCAATGAATTGGAGCAAGCGATCGAGCGGGCCCTCGCGCGGCGTTCGCTCGCGCGCGAACGCCGCCAACTCGAGTCCTTCATCGAGCGGGAGCTGGCCAAGGAAACCGCCGAGTTCACTCGTCAGCTCGACTCGCGTGCCGTCGCCGTCGCTGAATCACTCGCCCGACTCTGCGCGATGTTCGAAAGCTCGCACGGCTTCCTGTCGGGAACGTCAACACGCGTCGCAACGGTCGCGACTGTACTCGGGCAGGACATGGGTCTGCATTCCTCGACTCTGGACGACATTAGGGTGGCGGCCACTGTTCGGGACATCGGCTTGATTGGCGTGCCGCCTGAATTGATTACACGTCCAGGGCCGCTCAACCAGGACGAGTTTGAACGTATCAAGCAGCACGTGCGCATCGGAGTAGATCTCCTTACGCCGTTAGGCTTTGCCCCCGATGTCGTCGAGTTTGTGCATACTCACCATGAGCACTTTGATGGCAGTGGCTATCCGCGACGTCTCGCGCGCGGCGCCATCCCACTTGGCGGCAGGATCCTATGCGCGGCAGAGACATTCGTGGCGCTCATCTCGCACCGTCCCTTTCGCCCCGCGATGACAACCGAGGACACACTGGCGTATCTCACGTCACATGCTGGCGGTCTTATCGACCCCGACGTGTACGAAGCCCTCGTTCGCGCTGTCCGCGAGAGTCACATCCTCGGACTCGGCTCGTAGCTGTACTTGACGGCTGGCGCGTCCGGTCTTACTAGGGACTCTCTGTGCCCGCGCGCTTTATGAGCCCGTGGTTCTAACAGCGCCATCAGGCTCCAACTACACATACACGCCGCGAGTCTCGCGAGCCCCACAGCACCGCAGGAGGATACCCATGCCACGTCGCGATCATTCCGATGCGACGCTGCGATTCGGCGACGATGACGAGATGGAAGATCTCGGCTACGGCCGGACGTACGACGACGATGAAGAGGATGAGGAAGGCTGGAGCTCGACGAAACCCGATTCGGACCTCTGGGACGAGCCGGAGGACGCGGCGCTAGAGGACGATGAAGAAGGCGTTGCCGAGCGCGAGATCGGGGAAGACGAGGAAGGCATGGACGATGAGGTGGGTGATCTCTTCGGCGACGATTCACCGCGTCGTGGCCGCAAGCGTGGGGTGCCGGTAGCCCCGCCGACAATCACTCCGGCTGCTCCCGCTCCGGCAGCGGCGGCGGCAACAGCGGCTGCCGCGGGTGCAGCGGCGGCAGCGAAGAAAATGCCAGCCAAGGCGGCGGCACCACCGAAGGCTGCGAAGAAAGCAGCGCCAGCAGCTAAGAAAAAGACGGCCGCAAAGAAGACCGCGAACAAGCCGGCAAAGAAAGCGGCAAAGAAGCCAGCGAAGAAAAAGGCTCCGGCGAAGAAGTCAGCCAAGAAGAGCGCCGCAAAGAAGTCCACAAGCAAAGCGCGTAAGCACAAGTAACGCGGCGCGGAGCTGCGCATGGCTGACTCACCAGTCGGGGTCCTGCGCACGCATGCGCGCCTCGCGCCGTGGAACGCGCGCGGTTTGGCTGCGCATGTCGCCGCGCTTGTCGACGCCGCTGGCGTACGTCCAACGAATGCATCCGCCCGCGTAGCTCCGACGGCGCGTGCCGTGCGCTTCTATGTTGCGCATCGCCTTCTCGATCGCCCCGAAGGGGCGGGAACGGCGGCGACGTACAATTACAGACACTTCCTGCAACTGCTGGCGATCAAGCTTCGCCAGCGAGAAGGCCTAACGCTGGACGCCATCCAGCGTGAGATGCACGAGCTCACCGGCGACGCGCTCGAGCGCCGCGTCGCGCAATCGCTCGCACCCGCGCTGCTCACCGGCACTCCAGCAGCGGCACAGCGCGACGACGAGCCGTTCGTACCATGGCGCCGCGTGCTCATCGCGGATGGCGTTGAGCTGCACGTCCGCGAAGACGCTGTCGCCGCGCACGATGACGCTGTCCTGGCCATGCGCGAAGCGCTGCGCACAGTCCTCGGTCGTTCAGCGACTCGATGAATGGAGAGTTCAAGGGCCGTACCGTCGTACTGACGGGGTTTGGACGGCCTGGCCAGGTCGGTGAGGCAGTAGCCCAAAGCTTTGCGCGCGCCGGCGCGAACATTGTCCTCGTCGATCGCGACGATAGCGATGACGACGCACGCACCGCTGAGCTTCGCTCGTTAGGCGCGAACGTACATCTTTTTGCTTGCGACCTGTCCGACATTAACGAAGTGACTAAGCTCGTCGGCAAGATCGACGCCGTCGCGCCCAACGGCGTTCACGCGCTCGTTTGTGTCGCCGGTGGCTTCGCGATGAGCGGACCCGTCGCCGAAAGCGATCCCGCGATCTTCCATAAGATGATCGCGATCAACCTCACAACGGCATACCTAACGACACGTGGCATCTTGCCGCTGCTGCGCCGCGCGCGCGGCAGCATCGTGTACTTCAGCGCCGCGGCCGTTCTTCCCGGCGGCACGGGCGCGCGCATGTCGGCGTACGCGGCGGCGAAGTCCGGCGTCTCTATGCTCATGCGCGCCGTCGCAGCGGAAGAAGCGGAACACGGCGTGCGCGCGAATGCGCTCGCCCCTACGATGATCCGCACGGCCACGAATGAGCAGAGCATGGGCAGCGATAAGCGCTACGTCGAACGCGACCAGATCGCGGACATCGTGCTGTACCTTTGCTCCGATGCAGCACGCGCCATAACGGGACAGGTCATTCGTCTCGATGCCTGACGAGACACTTGCCTTACGAGTGGCTGGGCGGCACCTTCTCTCGTTATGAAACACGCCGCGCCGCGCCGCATGGCCGCGCGCGTCATTCCGCTCGACCGCGCTCTCGAAGCGCTCCCCGTCTTCCGGCTCAGTGATTCGGCCGATGATGCGGCCATCACTTACTCCCCGGAACGCGGTGGACGCTGGCGCGTCCTCCCCAGCCCCGGCGATCGCCTCCCAGGAACATTCGACCAGGACGTCTACATCGAGATCTGTCGTCGCTTCGTCGAGGCGGGTTCACCCAGTGACGGCAGCGTTTCGTTTACGCTGCACGCCTTCCTCCGATCGATCGGCCGCCGTGCCGACGGTCGGACATATGAGCAGCTGCGATCAGCGCTCAATAGGCTTCAACGCACCTCACTTGAATCGTCAGGCACCTACTGGAACGCCGCTTCCAACGCCCCTTTCGAGGGGCGGTTTAGCATCCTCACCTCTGTCGCCATCGATCGACGACGCGTCTCCGATCGAGATCAGCTGGTGCTCTTCCCGGCATTCGCGTCACCTGAACCCGGTGATGCCACCATCACCCTTTCGCCAATCATCCGAGGGAACCTCGGCGCCGGATTCACGTCCTCACTGTCGGTTCAGCACTATCAGGCGTTGTCGTCGCCTGTCGCGCGGCGCCTCTACCGTCTGCTGGAAGTAGCCCGCGCTGCGGAGCACGCGACCTGGAGTTGCTCGCTCGAGGCTCTTGCGGAGCAGCTGCCTTTGTTGCAACGCTATCCTTCCCACCTCCTGCGAGTGTTGCAACCCGCGCACGAAATGCTGTTGGCGTCGGGCATCGTGCGCGATGTCCAAACCTCGCGCAGCGAATCGGGGTGGGAAGTCACATATTCTCTAGCGCCACGCGGGCACGGCGCCGGCACTTTTTCCGGGTAGCGATGCTTCTTTGTTAGCGTCGTGTAGGTGACTTTGCATCTGGCAACTGTCTTGCGATGTTACGGAACACAGGCACTGTAGTCTGCGTATCTGGTGGAATCTGCTTCACTTAACTTGGTAGGCCTTGATGACTCCGCTCAAGAAAGCCGCGCTGGCCGGTGCGATCCTCGTCCCGCTCGTAGCAGGGGCGTTCATGATTCAGGACCGCGAGGTTGCCGACGGCGGTCGTCTCTTTGGTCAGGTGCTTGACCTCGTACAGCACCGTTTCGTTGACTCCGTCCAAGCACCCGACCTCTATGAAAAGGCCGCGCGCGGTCTGATAAATCAGCTTCAGGATCCGTATTCCGAGCTGCTTTCGCCCAAGCAGCTCTCGGAATTCACCAAGAACACGGGTGGCCGCTATGGCGGCATCGGAATGTCCATCGAGGAGCAGCCGGGTCGCGGCGTTATCGTCGCCAAAGTCTTCCCTGGCACCCCTGCGGAGCAGGCCGGCATCCATGAAGGAGACATGATCGTCGGGATCGACACCGCCAACACTCGCGGCTGGACCAGCCGCAAAGTCTCCGAAAACATCACCGGCGTACCTGGAACTAAAGTGCAGGTGACGTTTGCGCGCCCCGGCGTCGTCGAACCGATCAAGTCGACGTTCACGCGCGCTGTCATTCACGTCCCGGCGGTCCAGTACTCGCTGATGTACGACGGCGGAGTCGGCTACATCAAAGTGCAGGGCTTCAACGAAACGTCGGCTGGTGAGGTCGGCAAAGCGATGCGTCGCCTAACGAGCGAAGGGATGAAGGGGCTCGTGCTCGACCTGCGCAGCAACCCTGGCGGCTACCTCGAGCAGGCGCTCGAAATGAGCAACCTGTTTCTGAACCAGGGCCAGGAGATCGTCAGCGTCCGCGGCCGCAACGTCGAGCCGCAGGTGTACGTCGCTCGTCAGCGACCTGTCGCCGCAACTATGCCGCTCGTCATTCTCACCGATCAATACAGTGCTTCGGCGTCAGAAATCGTAGCCGGCGCTCTGCAGGACCACGATCGCGCGCTGCTCATCGGCACCACGTCATTTGGAAAGGGACTCGTACAGACGCTGTTCAACCTCGACGGCGGCTACGCGCTCAAGATGACCACGCAGAAGTGGTACACACCGAGCGGTCGCTCTATTCAGAAGGAACGCAAGATCGGCCCCGACGGTTCGTTTGTCGAAGTCATCGATTCAGTTGAGAGCGACTCCGCGCGCAAGGCTCGCCCGCAATACAAATCCGACGCGGGACGCATCGTTTACGGCGGCGGCGCGATCACGCCCGACCTCATCGTCAAGCCAGATACGTTCTCCACGATCGAGCAGGAATTCCGTCGTTCAATGGCTCCCAAGGACCGCGAGATGTACGTCGTCCGCTACGAGATGGCGCAGGAGCTGAAGGCCAGCGTCAAGCCGGACTTCACTGTGACGCAGCAGTGGCGCGACGATTACTACCGTCGCCTCAAGGCGCGTGGCGTTGAGATCGATCGCGCCACATGGGACAAGGTTCCGCGCTATATCGACCGTCAGCTAGAGCTCGCCGTGGCCCGGGTCGCCTTCGGCGATTCCACGATGCAGCGACGAACGTTGGTGGATGACCCGCAGTTGCGTACGGCGTTAGACTTGTTGCGCAAGGGACAGACACAACGCGAGCTCTTCGCAATCGCGCTACCGAGCAAACAATAGCCTAGCCTAACGATGCAGGTTCAAAAGCTCGTCGCGACCGCCGCCCTCGGGGCGGCGGTTTCGTTCTCGGCCCAGCCCGCCGTTGCGCAGGCGCGAGACGCGCGCATCGCGTCCGAACCGGGCGAGACACATCTCAGCAACATCCGTCAGCTGACATTCGGTGGACAGAACGCTGAAGCGTATTGGAGCGGCGACGGGAAATGGATCACGATGCAATCGTCACTCCCTGGCATGGCGTGCGACCAGCAGTTCGTCATGCGTGCCGATGGGACCGATTTGCACCGAATCTCCGATGGACGAGGAAAGACCACGTGCGGTTGGTTCATTCCGGGCACAAATCGTCTGCTGTTCGCCTCCTCTTCCGCGCACGATTCGGCGTGTCCGCCGCGCCCGGATCCGTCGCGCGGATACGTGTGGCCCTTGGACAAGTTCGATCTCTACACAGTCGGTCGCGACGGCTCGGACCTCAAGCGCCTAACGAATTACAATACGTACACGGCCGAATCTGTCGTCTCCCCCGACGGAAAGCGCATCGTCTTCACGTCGCTCAAGGACGGCGATCTCGACATCTACGTGATGAACATCGATGGAACCAACGTCAAGCGCCTAACGAGCAGTCCTGGATACGACGGTGGTCCCTGGTGGTCGCCCGACGGAACGAAGATCGTCTATCGCTCGCACCACCCCTCCGATTCGACCGAGCTGGCGCAGTACAACGCGCTGCTGAAAGATGGTCTCGTTCGCCCCAGCAAAGTCGAGCTGTTCGTGATGAACGCGGACGGCAGCGATCAGCGCCAAATCACCAAGCTCGGTGGGGCCAACTTCGGACCGTCTTGGACCGTGGATGGTCGCAGAATCATCTTCGCCTCGAACTACAAGAATCCTCGCTCGCGCAACTTCGACCTGTTTCTGGTGAACCCTGACGGGAGCGGTCTGGAGCAGATCACCACGCACGGCGAGTTCGACGGTTTCCCCATGTTCAGCCCTGACGGCCACAAAGTCATGTGGGCCTCGAACCGAAACGGAAAGGAAGCAGGCGAGACCAATATTTTCGTCGCCGACTGGCGCCCTTGATCTGCAGGCGCTGTAGCTAACGGCTGCTGTCAGCTGTGGGCTCGAAGCTGTCGGCTGACAACTTTAGTTAAGGCAGTCCACACGGGGCCTGCCGCCCGGCGATAATCGGGAATACAATCAGCCGCCCCCTAATTTCGCGCGGCCATTCCATGTCGTTCATCCCTGCAATACTCGGCGTCGTCGCCCTCTACATCCTGGCGAAGTCGGTAAAGATCATTGGCCAGGCCGAAGTAATCGTCGTCGAACGACTGGGACGCTTTCATCGCGTCGCGCGCTCGGGCCTCAACTTCCTGATCCCTCTTGTCGAGCGCGCAAAGACGCTCGACGTGCGTTACTTCGAGGCCGATGTCACCGGGATCAAGAAGGTTACTTCTGGTTCGACGTCACGCATCGATCTGCGAGAACAGGTTCTGAACTTTCCGAGTCAGCCGGTCATCACAAAAGACAATGTGACGATCGACATCGATGCCGTTGTCTACTACCGCGTTGCTGACCCTCAGAAAGCCACGTACGCTGTGCAGAATCTGCCATACGCACTGGAAACCCTAACGCGAACGACGCTGCGCAACATCGTTGGCGAGATGGAGCTCGACTCCACGCTCGCAAGCCGCGAAGTGATCAACAGGCGCATGCGTGAAGTGATCGAAGAAGCCTCGATAGGCTGGGGCGTCGATGTGACGCGCGTCGAGCTGCAAGCGATCGAGCCTCCCCACGACATTCAGCAATCCATGGAGCTGCAGATGCGCGCCGAACGCGAGCGGCGCGCAACCGTAACACAAGCCGAAGCCACCAAGCGCGCGGCCATCCTTGAAGCCGAAGGTGTGCGCGAATCGCAGATCTTGAGAGCCGAAGCGGAAAAACAGGCCTCCGTCCTTCGCGCCACCGGTCTCGCCGAAGCCCGTCTCAAAATGGCGGAGGCAGAGGCCGAGGCGATCCGGCGCATCGGCGCCGCTCTACCAGCCGAACACGTTGGCATGTATCTGCTAGGCCAGAAATACATCGAGAACCTTCCCGCCGTGACGCAAGGCAAGGGAACAACGATTTTCCTCCCTTCCGAAGCAAGTGGCGTTATGGCGGCGTTAGGCGGAATTCGGGAAATGCTGCGTGCACAGGTTGGCGAAAGCGAGACGAAGCCACCTGCGCGCGCGACTGCTCGAACGGTTGGGGATGGTGGTCAGCGGAGTAATGAGTGACGCCAAGTCCCGTCACTCTGGACCGCGCGGAACGCATCGCTCGCTCGCACGCCTGCACACACTGCCGCGAATACAGCTTCAAGCGGATCGTAGTCCGACCAGCTCCTAAAACGCTGCGTCAGGAGTTCAAGGCCGTCTGGCATGCGACGCGAGTCTGCGGAGTCTGCGGACTCGAGAGCGAGCTCGGCATCGACATCGACGGCGATCTCGTTTACGAGACGTAGTCCGCGCGCGCGAGGCACTTCCAGCACCGTTTATATTCCTCACCATGGGTTACGCCCACGCGTGCCCTGCATCACTGCGGCGCAAGTGCTTGGTGAGGAACCTTGCTAGGTCGCTTGCGTACAACGCTCTTGCCTGCCTGCGCGTTCACCTCACGGTCTCCGCGGCGAGGCATAGGAAGCGAAGTTCGCTTCTATGAGCGTTCGAGGTGCGGAGATCTGGTTCATTGCGCGAAGGCACGTCAAACTCAGCTCACAACGTCACGTATCGTGGCGATCTGGTCAGTGGCGCTTCGGTGTCACGACCGTGCTTAGGGTCTGGCCCAAGATCGGCCGCACGGCATTCCCTCTGGAGGTCTCATGCGAAAGCCCCGTCCGGCGACGTACAATCCGGCACAGGCGCTACACTTGATTGCGAGCGACCGCACAGGATCACCACTCAGTTGTCCCTCGTGCTCGGGTCCAATCGAACGCAGCCCAGCGGTATTTCCTCCCGCGCCCTATTCGCATGTCACGCTCCGCTGCAAGAACTGCGGGCGTCTAGCGAGATACATCGCCGGAGCCGCCTAGCGGCTAGGTTCTCAACCCTTAGCTCTATTTCAGCAGCAGTCCACAAGAGTCCCATTGTTAGTCGGCAGCGCGCGCAGCTCGGAACAGAGTTGCGCGCGCTGTCATTTCCGCACCTCGTGATCTGGCAGCTTGGTGAGGAACGTTTGATCGCCAGCCCCATTTGGGGGAAAGAGGATTTTGTCATGTCTCGCATTAACGGCACGGTAAAGTGGTTCAACGATGCAAAGGGGTACGGCTTCATCGCTCGGGAAGGCGGTCCAGACGTGTTTGTGCATTTTAGCGCAATCCAAATGGGTGGCTTCAGATCGCTCGTTGAAGGAGACAAGGTCGAGTTCGAGATCGTCCAAGGTCAGAAAGGACCTCAGGCAGCCGACGTCACCAAGGTGGCCGTGTAGAGGAGAGGAGTCGCCAAGAACTACCGCGGCGAGTGGGCGCCCTGGCTCTAAGAGAGCCTTGGCGCCCTCCGGCTCTAACCCCCAATAGTATCTGTGACCGGTTATCCAACTTCGCCACGCACGCCGCGTCGAACACTTTACCGCCGTAACCTCCCTGGCGGTGGTTTCGTAAACATCGAGACGGAAGGCGCAACGCCTGAGCAGACGTATCGGGCGGTCATCACGGTCGAGCGACGCTCCGACCCCGCGCGCCGGGATGGCCACCACCCACCTGTCGTCGCCGTCTCAGAAGGACCGACCGCTCAGGGCGTTTTTCGACAGATGCTCGAGATCGCCGCCGATAACATCGCCATCGCACGCGCCTTACTCCGATCGCAGGCCGACGGGCGTCCGCGTTTCTAGAAAACAAAGCGCCTCGGCAGGGCCGAGGCGCAACAAACATCTCCAGTTGCCGCGACTTATCTCGCGGCTGCAATATCGAACGGGATTTCGATCTGATCGGCGCCCTGTGCATTCTGCGCCTGGCTGCGAAGCTTGGCCGCGGGATCCTCGCTGACACCGAGGAGATGCGCCGTCTGGTGATACAGCCGCAGCGTGTGAATCGGAGCGACGAACGTCCGTGCTCCACCGCGCGCGATCGTCAGCGCTTCATCACGTACATCGCGCGGTAGCGCGTTCACCAGCGGATGCCTGAGCAAACGCTGGATTCCCGCCGTGTCACGGGCGACGAGCGCAGCACAAAGAGATTCGAGATAGGCCAGCATGACCGTCCCGCGCTTTTTGTGTTATTAACACTTTGCAACTAATACGCCAGACGGTCAAGTCCGGTTCCAGTAACGGCGCTGTTTTCGTTGTGTGATTTGTGTGAGCTACCCTCGGTGATCATGCCATCCCGATCACCCGCTACTCGGCACGTCGGAACTCACAGCTGCTGCAGAGATCTCGCACGGATGACGTTGGCAAGACCAACCACCGAGCTATTCAGGTGCGCGTTCTTGTCTCCCCGAGAAGATCGAATCGCACCCCGCGCCGATTCCCCCGGCGCCGGCGGGGTGCATACCTGAAGAGTTGGGCCGGCCGGCCACGTCCTTCGCTGCGCCATTCGTCAGTCGGCTCGACCAGCCACGCCGCCTGAAGTGCTCGGCGAAAACTCGCCTTGTGAAGGCGCCGGCCAATCAGCATCTCGTACGTCTGCTGCAGCTCGCTCAGCGTGAACTCGGCCGGAAGCAATCGAAACGCTACGGGAGCATAGTCCATTCGATCGCGCAGACTCGCCAGCGCGGACTCGACCATCTCTGCCTGGCGAGCAGGCAGTTGCGGCAAGTCACTGATAACATGCCATTCGAATCCAGTGGCGGCGGCAGTGCGCGCCGGAACCACGCCGACAAAACAAATCGACACATCAGCATTGACTGCGTGACGTTTGCCGACGCCAAACGCGCCGGCCTGTTCAAACCAAGCAACATCACTTCCAGCAACGCCGCGCATGATGCGACGAGCAACTGCTTCCACAGTCTCGCCTTTTTTCGGACCATCGCACGGCAATAGCCAACGCTCTCTCGTTCCATTGCTCGCACCACGCGCGAGTAGCACAGAAAGATGCTTGCCTCGCGGTGCGAGGAGCACGAGATCGACTGTGAAGGTTGCGCGGCGCGGAAAAGTTCGCGTCGGCGCTGAAGAAGAGCGCTCGCGCATGGAGGCGCGAATAAGTAGCTGATTGCTACTTATGTCAAGGGCCCGTCACGAATGACGGGCCCTAATGTTTTCGCGGCGTCAATATGCCGCGGTTTGATTACGGCGTCAATCGAGCCGAGCGCCGTTCACCGTCTCCAATCGAGTGCAGTGGCGGGATAGAGATCGGAAGTGTCGCCGTGATGTCGATCTCTCCGAGTAGCGCACGCGCTGCTGCACGTTGTGACGCGATGTGAGTGCCCCACGCAATCATGTATGACGGCGCGTCTGGAATTTGCTGCAGCAAATACGGAGTGCCGAATGTCACGACGACCACACCACGTCCCGCACGCTCACTGACAATACTGCGCATGAACTCCGCGAATGCCGCATCTACACTCGCTGTCGCAGTTTCTGATGTGATGTTCATGTAGTTGCTCACGATCACGATGTCAGCTGCGCGAGAACGTTCTAATGCGCGCGTGAAGCTCGTTCCTGGATCATCCGCAATGACGATGTCGTTCACGACTGACAACGAGCGTGTTCGCAGATATGCATTGAACGCGACGCCAGCTCCGAGCTCTGTTCGTTTCGCGTACGTGAGTGAGTAGATGCGCGGTTGTGCATTCTCG
Organism: Gemmatimonadaceae bacterium; assembly: GCA_036555845.1. Classification (GTDB taxonomy): domain Bacteria; phylum Gemmatimonadota; class Gemmatimonadetes; order Gemmatimonadales; family Gemmatimonadaceae; genus DASYRX01. The sequence continues at coordinate 13,625 of DATBKN010000359.1, forward strand.
CGCAGTATTGGAACCGCGCTCTTCGTGTCGCGCACGAGCACGATGCCGCGATCAGCGATGCGGCTCGCGAGCGCCACATGTTCACTATCGCCAACGACGCGGCGCACGTTGCTCAGATCCACGAAGCGATTGCGCGGCAAACCGAACATCGACTTGAGAGCGAGCACGCGTCGCACTGAGCGATTGATACGCTCCTCGTCGTAGCGACCTTCTCTGATGCCTTCAATAACGGCGTCGATAGCGGCGCGTGTGTCTTTTGGCATGAGCAGAACGTCAGCTCCTGCTTGAATGGCGCGCTTGTTGGATTCAGCAGCGCCGAATTGTTTGACGACGCCTTGCATGTCCATCGCGTCAGTGACGATCAGGCCGTCGAACTTGAGCTGGTCGCGCAGCAAGGTCCCGAGCACCTGTCGCGACAACGTCGCGGGCACGCCGCTCGAATCGAGCGCGGGCAACACCCCGTGAAAAGTCATCATCGCGCCGAGCCCTGCACCGACCGCAGCACGAAATGGCACGAGCTCGATGGAATCGAGCCGCGTCTTGCTCACGTTGACCACCGGGAGATCGAGGTGTGAGTTGACCTCGGTGTCGCCGTGGCCGGGGAAGTGTTTTCCAGTCGCGAGCATGCCGTGCTGCTGAATTCCACGCACTTGCGCCGCGCCAAGGCGGGCTACGCTTGCCGGCACCTCGCCGAATGAGCGCGCGCCGATCACCGGATTGGCGGGATTGTTGTTCACATCCAGCACCGGGCCGAAGGCGATATGAATGCCTAACGCGCGACCTTCCTCGGCCGTCACCCGCCCCATCTCATACGCCAGGGACGTGTCGTTCGAGGCGCCCAGCGCCATGACCCACGGGAACTGCGTCGCGCCACCCAGATCGATGGCGTTAGGCACGAAGTAGGCGCCCCGCGCGCGAAAGCCCACACCTGTTTCCAGGTCAGCGCTGACAAGAAGCGGCAGATTGCTCGCCCGTTGCAGCGCGTTGATCTTGGCGGCGATTTCCGTTGGCGATCCGAGCGAGACGATGTAACCGCCTACGTGATCCTCGGTGCTCAGCTTGACGATCCGCTGCCACTCAGTGCTCGTCTCGGCGACGTAATCGCCGAGGATCCACGGCCACACCAGCTGCGCCACCTTGTCGCGCAGCGAGAGCGAGCGAAACACCGAGTCGGCCCAGGCGCTTGGCGCCGGACTCGCGACGATCAATGCCTCTTCACGTCCGGCAGCGGGCGCAGTCTCAACTGGCCGCCGTCCACACGCGAGAGCGAAGACGATCGCGCCGGCGATCACGCGTGGTCTATTCATGCTCACCATGAGATCGTCCCCTTCTTGCTCGTGTCCACGTCTTCGTTGACGCCGGCTTTGAATAGAAAGGCCTGCATGTTTTTCGTGAGGAAGGCCCTGGCTTGCGGATCCATCACATTCAGCCCGTAGTGATTGATCAGCATGGTTTGCTGTTTGACCCAGTCGGCCCAGCAGGTTTGACAGATCTCGGCGACGATGCGGGCGCCGATTGCGCCCGGAAACGGCGGCCGCTCGAAGCCGGCCCGCGTCTGACCGCAGCGAGAACAAGTGACGTCAGCCATTCGAATTCCCATTAGGAGTCATCATTGGAATGATGCCTGTCATTGGCGCCGGATTGTTGCCTAACGAGCCGTCGTCGTGGCGCCTTGCGACGACGTACAGCGCTCGAACCATTCGATCACGTGCGCGGCTACGGTGTCCCTACAATAGTCCGCCGCAATTACGTGCCCACACCCGCTTACCCACTGCGTCGCCTTGATCGGATGCTTGATGCGCGCAGCCGCAGCCGCAACTTCGTCGGCAGGTACACGATTGTCCTCACGCGAATGCACCATGAGCGTCGGTGAGCGAACATTGGCAAGGTGACCTCGCGCGCGTTGCACTACGGACCAGAGCTCCGATAGCAGCCGTGGACTGGTATACCCGTAAGCCAATGATTTCGCGCCAGCTTGCGGGTCGTGAATCGAGCGTTGGTCTCTCGTATAGAGGATAGGAACCACCCACTGGAAAATTGGCCACAGCGTCGCCCCTAGGCGAGCAATCGCGGGCATGGCGATGTACGGCGCCAATAGGACCAGAGCCGGCACCGGCCGAGTGGATTCCAGCTCGAGCGCGAGGTCAGCTCCCATCGACTGACCGCAGAGAACAACCGTCTCGTGACGTTGTACGAGATCCTCGTACGCCGTGCGGGCCGCTTGAGTCCAATCGCCTGCGCGACTGGCGTGGAATTCCTTCAGCGTTCGTGCATGTCCCGGCAGGAGCGGCACCGACACGCTCCACCCCGCATTCGCCAGTCGCCGCGCGAGCACCTCGAGCGACTGTGGAGTATCGCCAAACCCGTGCAGCAGCAATGCGGCTCGCGCGTGGCCAGCGTGATAGATCGACTGTGCGCCGCGGATGACACCATCGCTGCCTAACGGGAATCGGTCGGCGAGCGTGCGTTCAGCCGCGCGCCACGCCGCGCTGCGCAACAATTCCACCGCCAAAACCGCGGCCGCGATGACACCGACGATGAGCAGTAGCACGCGCTAATAGCGCGGAATGCCCGGATCCACATCCGAGCTCCACGCATCGATTCCGCCTGCGAGGTTGTAGACGCGCCGGAATCCCAAGGCGATGAGTCGTTCAGCAGCGGCTTGCGAGCGCGTTCCGAGATGGCAATAGACAACGGTCTCCATGGACGGATCGAGTGACGCGACGGAGCGCGCCAGCTCGCTTAGCGGCAGCAGCGTCGCGCCGCTGATATGTCCCAGGTTCCACTCCCACGGCTCGCGCACATCTACAAGTGCCAGACGTTTTTCATCAGTACGCCAAGCAGCGAGCTCACGGGCTGTGATCTGCGTAACACCTGGCTGCGCGCCGTTCTGAGCACCGCGCGGCGCACAAAACTCGTCGTAGTCCACGAGCTCGCGCAGGGTTCGCGTGCCACATGCAACGCATTGCGGGTCTCTGCGTATCGCGACGTTGGTAAACCGTGCAGCGAGTGCATCGATTAGAAGAAGACGTCCGACGAGCGCGTCACCTTTACCAAGTATGAGCTTGATCGCCTCGGTTGCTTGCAGCATCCCGACGATGCCAGGGAGAACACTCAGCACGCCAGCCTCGGCACAACTCGGTACCGAACCTGGCGGTGGCGGGGCCGGATACAGACAGCGATAGCAGGGTCCCTCCCCGTTAGGCGCAGCCAAAACTGTGACCTGACCGTCAAAACGCAGGACGCTCCCGTAAACGTTCGGGATGCCGAGCAGCACGCACGCGTCGTTGACGAGATAGCGCGTGCGAAAATTGTCCGTGCCGTCCACAACGAGATCGAAACCTTGTAAGATTTCCATCGCGTTTTTTCGCGTGAGTTCCGCATCGAAGGGAACCACTTTGACGTTAGGATTCAGTGCACGCAGTCTCGAGCTTGCTGACGCGACCTTGCGAGAGCCAATGTCGGATGTGACGTACAACAATTGGCGATGGAGGTTGGACAAATCCACCGCGTCACAGTCCACAATCCCGAGCGTGCCGACGCCCGCGGCAGCGAGGTACGACGCAACCGGCGACCCCAATCCACCCGCACCAATCACGACGACACGCGCGCGCTTGAGACGCTCTTGCCCCTCGTGGCCGACGTCGGGGAGCGCCATCTGGCGTGCGTACCGGGCAATTTCTGCCGGGCTCAAAGACTCGGTCACTGACTCAAATCGTGTGATGGCACTCACGTTGCCTGTGTGACAATATACCGACCCCAACGCACCCCCTTTCCCCACCGTCCCGGAGATTCTGCGCGCGGTCTCCGGTCCTCGTCACGCCCGCGTGCCTCCCTCAGCTAGTCTCTGCCGGCATCGCATTCGCTCTCGGTCGCAATAATCGGCAATGACATGTTGCTTGCGGCGCTGCCCGCTACGCCGGTTCAGCTCGCGCACGCCTGTTATCAGCTCGGATTTGAAATAGTCGTCCCCGCGAGTTGGGGCGACGAGCTCGTTGCGCATGCGGTCCTCGAAGATCTTCGACATCGCGACCGCGAACCAGTGATACAGTGCACATGTCCCCTCGTGTTCGAGCGTTTGCTCGCGAACGGACAGCATCTGTTGCCCTCTATGGTACAGACTGCTTCTCCCGCTGTCGCCGCCGCTCGTTATGCGCGTCAGGCATTCTCGCCGCGCAATCTCAACATCACGTATGTCGGCGCGTGCCCGGGAGCCCGTCATTCATCAATAGATGAACGTTGCGTGCCTGACGAGCTTTTGCGCTCTCTCGCTGAGCACGATATCTCCATCTCAGATATGCCGACGGTCTTTGATTCGGTTCTCCCGCCGGACCGACGCCGGTTCGTCTCGCTTCCTGGCGGCTGCCCGTCGCAGGAAGCGCTCTGGCAAGCGAGCGATGGCCGTATGCTGCGCGAGGTCACGCAACCGACTTTTTCGACTGACCTGGCGCAGACGCTCGTGTGGCGCGAACACGTCATGGTGGATGTGGCACCGTCGCTCGGCTGCGCGTGTGCCGGAAGTTGTAGCCGGCTTGGAGCGCGATCTGGGCGCGTGGCTGTGATGGCAGTTGAGCCCCCTCGAGCCACGCAACCCGTCGTCCACTGGCGGCCGGAGTACACTGCGGCTCCCGTGCAAGCTCCTGTAGCCCAAGAGATGGGAAATGGGGACACGCCGCGCGCGCCGATCGCTCAGCCGCACGACGCTGCGGAGCCAGTCGCTCCCGCGCCGGTGCGTGAGCGAGCGCCGGAACACACCGTAGCGCCAGTGAGCCGCTCCCGGGCGCGCGTTCGCACGCCAACGCCGTTGCCGCGTGCGTATCTGGCCAAGCGTCGGCACATCGCTTCGGGAGCTGCAGCAGAAGAGCCCACGCAGCCTGACGAGTCACAGCCAGTCGAAGCGCATGCGCCACCGCAAGAGAGCGCGGTAGCGCAGCGTGCAGTCGTGCCTAACGAGCCATCGCCTGTTGCCTACGAGGCTCCGCCGGCGCAGTACGTGCCCGAACCGGAGCCGGCAACCATCCCGAACGAGCCGTCGTCTGTTGTCGACGACGTTCCGCTCCCGCAGTACGTCCCCGAGCCGGAGCCGGCAATCGTCTCTCACGAACCTCCTCCGGAGTCTGCCGACGTAAGCCGGCCGATCGCGGTGCACGTCGAGCTCGAGCCGCAGACGGGCGAAGACATCTCACCGCAGCAGGTCCAAGTCGTTCAAGACGATATGCGGGTGGAGGTGCCGCAGGACGCGCAGGGCCACCTCCTGCTGGAAGAGTCTCTGACGCACGAAAGCATCGCTACAGCTACGCTGGAAGACGTCGACGACTGGTTTCCGCCGACCGAGGCCAGCGTCACAGCCGCTGAGTCAGTTGTGGAGCCAAGCGAGATCCGAGTCGCGGCCATTGAAGAGCCAACTGAGATCCGAGTCACAGTTGACGAGCCGATTCAGGAGCCGCTCGCCCAGGAGCGCGGCGGGCCTTTGCGCGTGGAAGTCGAGATCTTCGAGGAAGCCGAGCCTTCACCGCCAGACGATGTGATCGTGCCGGACACCGTGCACAGCGGTAACACGCCGCAGGTCGCGTCGCATGAGCCGGAGGAGCCGCAAGAGCGGGAGATTGTTGTGAAGCCACGCAGCGCGTGGGCAGATTTTCTGATCGCGCTTTGGCTCGTACTCGTCGCCAGCGCTGTCATCGCCGCGCTGCTTTGGCGCCGCTAGTCCACTCTACTCCAAGTCGTTCAACACGCGAAGGGCTGCGCGCCGGATCCAACTCTCGCGGTCGGCGTCGCGCGGCATTGAGCGCGTAAGAAGCGCGGTTTGCCGCTCCATTTCGTCATTGATGATCGAGCTCGAGGTGTGGCGAACACCGAGGGAGACCAGTGTGCGTTCCGCCAGGTCGCGAACGATTCTCTGCGTTTCAGGCGTTAGGCTCGCGATCGACTGCGGCAGTTTCTGAGCTTTGCGTTCCTGACCTGATCTCGACGACGAACGCTCGGATGCGGCGAGCATGCTGCTCATGGGCGATAACCGTACGACATAAGAGCCGGGCGTGTGCTCCGTCATGCTGGCGACGACGCCGGCTCGCCGCAGTGCCGCTATTCGTCTGGCCACGTGTGTTTTTATCACGGGCAGCGCGCTGATGCTGTGAGTCCCGCGACCAGTAATGACGAGCACCTCGCGAACCCCTTCGACTTGTTTGAGTCGCAGCCAGGCGTCGGTCCGCGCCGCCGCTTCAGCGCCCGTGGGGAGTCCATCTCGCACGTTCAACGTGCGGGCGTCGCCGAACTGTGCTTCGTCGAAGGCCCGATATAGCGCGTTAGGCAGACGCGCGCGTCGCATCCCTAGCGGATCACCTCGCGCAGCACCTGTCCGTCAAGGCGCTCGAGCGGTGAAACGTTGATGATCGCCGCGAGCGTCGGCGCCATGTCCACAACTCGCACGACGCGTGACTGACGGCCGGGCTTCACGCCGTATCCCCAGAAAATGATCGGCACGCGTGCATCGTAGTCGTGCGGACTGCCGTGAGTGGCGATCGGGAGACCTTCCCAGAACCAATACGGCTTGAGCGTCACTGCAACCGCGGCGGGCAAGTCCGGCGGCAGCATGTGCAGCCAGCGCCTAGCAACGTAGTCCTTCGTTGTGTCTTGTCGTGTGAGCTGTGACACCAAGTCCGTTCGCAATACCCCGGGAACGGCTCGCATCGCCGCAGCGAACGCGCGAGCGAGCGAATCGGGATCGAGACCGTGAGCCGCGACAGTCGCGCGATCCATCAAGAGCATGTCGATGGAGAAGTCCACGGCGGTGTCGTCTATGCCGCGGGCTCGCAAGGGCGTCAGGAACGCCTGTAGCACGGCTGACGGGTCAACGAAACCGGCACCTTCGTTTGGATCGCGCGACTTCGAACCCGGGACCGGTGACACGCCATGGTCCGAGGTGAGCGCGATCACGATGCGCGTGGAGTCGCGCAGAACGAACAGCGAATCGAGGAACTTGCCCAATGATCGATCGAGCCTAACGATCTGATCGTGCAGCTCGCGCGAGTCAGGTCCGTAGCGGTGTCCCACGGCGTCGGTGCTGGACAGGGACACCGCGACCAGATCGGTCGCGCTGTCGGACGCGCCGAGGGACAGCGACTGTAATCCCGCCAGCGCGAAGTCGAGCGTGAATTCGTCCATCATCGGCGTTTCCTGCGCCATGGCCGCGGCGCGCGCCGAATCCGGAGAGATGCGATGTGGGAAAACGAATTCGCGTCCTACGCTTTCCGTGACCACGCTGTCGGGCTCTGGATACGCGTTAGGTGCCAGTAGTAGATCCCAAGCCGTCCCTGCCAGACGCTGCGGCAGACGCCGAGCGTTGAACTGTTTCACCCAGTCCGGCAGCGTATCCCGATAGTACGTACTCGTCGTGAAGCGAATACCGCTGTACCAATACACATCCTGATGGGCTCTGCCTAACGGAAGAATCGCGCCGCGGTCCTTGCGCGACACCGACAGCGCGCGCGACGCGGGGTTCTTGATCCGCATCCAGTCGATCATGGCCGTGCCGCGGAAGCGATACGGCGACGCCCCCGGACCAGGATCGTTGACGAGGGGCGCCTGGGCATCGAGCACACCGGCGCTGTTGGCCACGATTCCCGTGCCGCGCGGAAAGCGGCCCGACATGGTCGACGCGTGTCCCGGCGCCGTCTCTGTGTTGGCGTGATCCTGAAAACCGTTGACGAAAAACGCGCCGCCGCGCGAGAGGCGCGCGAGTCCGCCAGTCAACTGCGACGCGAAGCGATCGAAGTAGTCCGGCCGAAGCTGATCAATCGTGAAAAACACCACGAGGCGAGGCGGGCGTGCCTGCGCAGTCTGGGCAGACAGCCCTCCTGCAGCGCACAGCAAGCAAGACAGCAGGGTCGCAAAACGTCGTATCATCTGACTTAGGTCGAAGGTGCGCACAATGTATCCCGCTCTCGCGGATCTCCACGACTGGCAAATCATGCTGTGTTGTACCGCGCTGCCCGGTAGATTGCCCGCCAGTCTTCGGCGACCGGCCACGGGAGGTATCAGTGTCTACACGGGTGCAGTGGTTTTTGTGCGTTGCGAGTGCGGTAGCACTCACCAAAGTCGCAGCTGCCCAGCCGGCCGATTTCGGCCAGGGTCGTACCACGCGCCCGGTGCGCATCATGCTTGGCGGCGGTGCCACGGTTCCCGTCGGCGACTTCGGCAAGCGATACGACGACGGCTACAACCTGCAAGGCTCGCTGCTGTTCCACTTCGCCGGCTTTCCGATCAACCTGCGCACCGACGTCAATTACTCGCGCCTCAAGCTGAACGACGTGCTGCAGCTGACCACGCCGGGTTACGGCAATGAGTCCGCGCAACTTCTGGGCGGCCTGGCCAATCTCACAGTCCCGTTAGGCGTTGGACCAGTCAGGCCCTACGTAATGGCAGGACTCGGTGCGTTCAACGTCGATCCGGCACAAGTCGGTACCGAGCTGGTTGAGAGTTCCGTCTCGTTTGCCATTAACGGTGGAGTCGGCATTCAAATCCGGCTGTTTGGCCTGGAAGCGTTCGTCGAGACGCGCGTCAATAACGTCTACACGGAGAAGGGAGTCATCGACAAGAAAGGCATTCAGATGATTCCAATCACCTTCGGCCTGATCCTCTAGCCGCGCAACGCGACCTCGAGTATCGACAGACCTTGGGCGAGATCCTCCCGCGAAATGATCAGCGGCGGGAGCAGGCGCACCGTGTACTCACCGGCCGACACAAGCAGCAGTCCTAACGAGCGCGCTCGCGCAATGACCTCGCTCGCCGGTTCGCCAACGTCGATCCCGAACATCAAGCCGCGGCCGCGCACAGCGCGAATGGCTCCTGTGCGCTCCTTCATTGCCTCGAGCTCTTGCGCTAACCACTCGCCGAGCGTGCGCACGTGTGCGCCGAGCTTCGGATCAGCGAGTCGCTCGAGCACATGCAGCGCCACACTCGCGACGAACGGTCCACCGCCGAACGTAGATCCGTGATCGCCTGGCTGCATCGTTTTCGCGATCTCGTCGGTCACCAGAATCGCGCCCATCGGCAGGCCGCCCGCGAGTGGCTTTGCCAGCGTTAGGATATCCGGCGTAATCCCGCTCGCCTGATACGCGAAGACGTACCCGCTTCGACTCAGGCCGCACTGGATTTCATCGAAGATCAACGCTGCCTTGCGCTCATCCGCCAGTGCGCGGAGATCGCGCAGGAATGACGCATCAATTACGCGGACGCCGCTCTCGCCCTGAATCGGCTCGACGATAACTGCGGCGATGGTCTCCGGGTCCATTGCAACGGCGAGATCGTTGATGTCGCGCTCGACGATGCGTATGCCGCCCGCGAGGGGTCGAAATGGTGCTCGGTAGTTCGCCCGATCAGTTGCCGCCAGCGTGCCCATGAGGCGCCCATGAAAAGACCCCCGCAGCGCAAGAATCTCGTGTTTGGCGCTGTTGCCGTCGGGCAGTGAACGCGCCCAGCGGCGCGCAAACTTGAACGCGCCTTCATTCGCTTCCGCGCCCGAATTGCAGAAGAAGACTTGATCAGCGAATGAGAGTTCGACGAGCCGTGCGGCGAGCCGTTCGCCTGGCGCCGTGCGAAAGAGATTGGAAACGTGCAGCAGGCCCTCGGCAGCATCGCGCAGCGCGCCTTGCACCCCTGCGTCGGCATAGCCTAACGCGTTAACGCCGATGCCGGCGGTGAAGTCGATGTACACCCTTCCATCGGCGTCATACAGCCGCACGCCCTCGCCGCGGACGATCTCCATCGGGGCGCGCTTGTAGACGCCGAGGAGAGGAGAGGTCGCTGGGGTGGCAGACACGTTGAACATCGAAGGAGTAGTGAGCGTCGCCATGTTATTGCGCGTGAGCGAAGCCGACCGGACGAAGGATCGTTCCCCCGTTAGGGTTCGGCAACGATTCCAGGCCGGCGATGCGCACACAGCGCACGCCGCCCGCCAGAGCCGGCTGTGCCGCCTGCAGTTTGGCGATCATTCCGCCCGTCGCCGTCCCCGCCTCGATCAAAAGCTCGGCGCGCGCGGCGGACAGTTCCGGGATCACATCACCATTTTGCTCCAGCACGCCGGCAACATCGGCCACGAACGTCAGCTCGGAAGCGCCTAACGCCACGGCGAGCGCGGCAGCCGCGTCGTCACCATTCACGTTGAGCGGAGCCCCGGAATCCACGTGCCGCGCGACCGGCGACACCACCGGCGTGTATCCATGGTCGAGCAACAATAGTAGCAGATGAGCGTCGACGTGGTCTGGCGTTCCAACCTCGCCTAACGTGCCATCGAACGCCCGCGGACCGCTGATCAGCGCGCTGTCTTCGCCGGATATTCCGACGGCACGAATGCCCGCGGTGACGAGCGAAGCGACTAATTCCTTGTTCGTGCTTCCGGAGAGCACCATGCGGATGAGATCGAGGTCCTCACGCGTTGTTACGCGTCGACCCTGAATGAACTGTGGCTCGCGTCCAGCCTGACGCTGCAGCTCGCTGATCTGATCACCGCCTCCGTGCACGATGACGATCTTCTCGCCGGCACGCACGAGGTCAGCGAGTACGCTCGCGAGCCGGGGATCGCGCTGCGTACGACCGCCGAGCTTGATCACTCGCAGGGAAGCCGCGCGTCCATTTCGCGTGCTCGACGATGCTACGGGAGAGTCAGCCACGCTAGCTGGGAAGCCCCGTCGGCTCGGCGATGCCTAACGCAAGATTCGCGTTCTGCACAGCCTGGCCCGCGGCGCCCTTCATCAGGTTATCGATCGCCGACAGCACGATGAGCGTCGGCTGCCGCACGCCCGCGGCGTGTCGCGCTGAAATGCGCGCCACATTGCGCCGCACCACATCGCGCAACGACGGCACCTCCTGCGTCACTTCGACAAAGCGCTCTCCGGCGTAGAACTTCTGCCAGACGCTGAGCGGATCCTGCAGGACTTCCAATACCGGAACTGTGATCGTCGCGAGAATTCCGCGCGAAACCGGAATCAGATGCGGAGTGAATAGGATGTCGACATCAGCGCCGAGTTCGCGCGCAGTTGCCTGCATCTCCGGCAAGTGCCGGTGCTCATTCCCAACGGCGTACGCGCGATAGTCCTCGACCACTTCGCCGAACATCAACTCGGTTTTCGGCGAGTTGCCTGCGCCAGTGACACCGCTCGCCGCGTTTATAGTGACTGTCGCCCCGGCCGGTACCAGCCCACCGGCGAATAGCGGCGCGAGCGCCAACAGAATCGCAGTCGGGTAGCAACCCGGGTTCGCGATAAGCTCGGCGCCGGCGAGCTCTGGGCGCGTGATCTCAGTGAGACCGTACGGAACGCCCGATACTCCACTGCCGGGCCGCAGGTCGGCCGAGAGATCGACGGCGCGTACGCCATCCGCGCGGACGCGGTCGACCCACGTCTTCGACGCACCGTGCGGCAGCGCTGAGAATACGAGTTCTGCGTTCTTGAGCTGCGCGTCATCAGTCGCGACGAACGTGATCTCGCGACCGCCAATGCGCGCACGCTCCCCGCGCCTTTCGTTCGCCGTCGCAAAGACGAGATCGAGGCCGGGGTGCCCGGAAATGAGAGCGCAGAGTTCTCGGCCAGCGTATCCGCTCGCGCCGAGAACTCCTACAGGAATTCTATGCACGAGTAATGCATAAAGTTGCGCAAGCCTGCTGTCAATTGCCCAGGGCGAGCACGCACGCATCTTATCCGGCGCCCCTAGCGGCGCAAAATCACTCTCGAGCAAGCCAACCTGTGAACAAGCGCCAACGACATCGCGCGATACTCGACCTCGTGCAGTCGCAGGTTATCTCGAGTCAGGAAGAGCTTCGCGCGCTCCTGAAGGAGCGTGGCTGGGCTGTCACCCAATCGACGCTCTCACGTGACCTCAGGGAGCTGCGTCTCGCTCGCATTCCCACGCCCGACGGGCCGCGCTATGCATCGAGCGATTCCTTCAGCAGCGCGGACCAGCGCACGCCGATCGAAGATGTCCTGCCGCAATTCTTCTCTTCGCTCGAAGGGGTTGGCGAACTGATTGTGGTGAAGACAATCGCAGGTGGTGCGCAACCAGTTGCTGAAGCGATCGACGATGCCGGGTGGCCCGAAGTGATCGGCACACTTGGCGGTGAGAACGCAATTCTCGTCGTTTGCCGGTCAGCACCGGCTCGTGAAAAGGTCGAAAAGAAGCTCCAGCGCGCGGCCAAAGCATAATTCATGGAGAGATAGCCTAAGTTGTGATGGCTCAATGGCCTCAGCCACTTGCGTCAGCGCAGTTAACGTATGATTATGCAGTGCGTCTGAATAGAAATAGAATCCGGAGGATTTTAATGCAGACTATCGTTCTCGCGTACTCTGGCGGCCTGGACACCTCCATCATTGTCCCGTGGTTGAAGGAGCACTATGACGCACGCGTCATCTGTGTCGCCGGAGACGTGGGGCAGGGTGAAGACGAGCTGCGCGGCGTGCGCGAGAAGGCGCTCGCGTCCGGCGCCGATGAGTGCTACGTCGAAGACGTCCGCAAGGAATTCATTGAGGAATTCATCTGGCCCACGTTGCGGGCCGGTGCCGTTTACAATCGCAAGTACTTGTTAGGCACGTCCATGGCGCGGCCGATCATCGCCAAGCGCCAGGTCGACCTCGCCAAGGCAATCGGCGCTGATGCGTTGGCCCACGGCTGCACGGGCAAGGGGAACGATCAGGTGCGCTTCGAGCTGACGTACATGACGTTCGCGCCGGACCTCAAGGTCATCGCGCCATGGCGCATGTGGGACATCAGAAGCCGCGAGGACGCACTTCGCTACGCCGCCGAGCGCAACATTCCTGTCGCAGCGACGGCCAAGAAGATCTACTCGCGCGACCGCAACATCTGGCACATCTCGCACGAAGGCGGAATCCTGGAAGATCCGAATCAGGCACCGCCGAAGGATCTGTTCCTCCTGACGACTGATCCGGCTGATGCGCCAGCGACTCCCGAGACGGTTGTCATCGGGTTCGAGTCTGGTACGCCGGTTTCTGTGAACGGCGAGAAACTCGACGCTGTCGAGCTCCTGACGCTGTTGAACAAGATCGGCGGCCGGCACGGCGTCGGCCGCGCGGACATCGTCGAAGATCGCATGGTCGGCATGAAGTCCCGCGGCATCTATGAGACGCCGGGCGGCACGCTGCTGTATACGGCGCTCAGCGAGCTCGAAATGATCGTGCTCGATCGCAAGACAATGGCTGCCAAGGACCTACTCGCACCGCGTTATGCAGATCTCGTCTACGAAGGGCGCTGGTGGACGACGGAGCGTCAGGCGTACGACGCGTTCGTGAATGTCGTGCAGCAACGCGTGACTGGTACGGTGTCACTCAAGCTTCATCGCGGCAACGTTACAATCGCAGGGCGGCAGAGCGATCACGCTCTCTACGACGAGCGCTTCGTCACCTTTGGCGAAGACGACGTGTACGAGCAGGCTGACGCAGCCGGATTCATTCGCCTGTTCGGTCTACCGCAGCGCGTCCGCGCGCTCAAGGATCAGGAACTCGTCTCGCAGGGAAAGCTCGAGCCGGCGCCGACGAACTCCGCGTTGGAGATCGCGTGAATCGCGTAGACTTGGTGGCAGCGCCTGCTCCGGCGCGCGCCGTCACCATGCCGAACGATTTCGCACCGCGGCCTCCTGCTCGCAGCGACGTAGCCGTCCCCGTCTCGAGGGCGGCTGCGTCCGACGGCGCCGTGCCTAACGAAGACACGCACCGTTTGTGGGGTGGTCGCTTCGGAGCGCGCACGGCTGCGGCGCTCGACGCCGTCAACAAGTCCATCGGCGTCGACTATCGCCTGTGGCCTTTTGATGTGCGTTTGTCGCAAGCGTGGGCGATGGCACTTTGGTCCGGCGGCGTCCTCACGCACGAAGAGTGTCAGGCAATCGAGAGCGGGCTCGATCAAGTAGCAGCTCGCCTCGCCGCTGGCGCGGCCCCCGCCGCGTCGGATGAAGACGTACACACGATGATCGACAGGATGCTGCACGAAGAAATCGGCGATGTGGCATCCAAGCTTCACACGGGACGCTCACGCAACGACCAGGTCGCGACGGCGACGCGCATGTGGCTGATGCGTGCGTGTGGTCAGATGGATGGAGAGGTTCGCCAACTGCAGCGCACGCTCCTGGCTCACGCCAGTGTGCTGCAAGACGTGATAATGCCGGCGTACACACACATGCAGCGCGCACAGCCGGTATCCGCGGCGCATTGGCTGCTCTCGCACTTTTGGCCGCTCGATCGCGATCGTCAACGCCTGGCCGCGGTCGCGCGCTCGGCCTCGACGCTCCCGTTAGGCTCCGGCGCTGTTGCCGGCTGCGCCTTTCCGATTTCGCGCGTGCTTCTGCAAGGTGCGCTCGGCTTTCAGCAGCTTTCCAAGAACTCGATCGACGCCGTGTCAGATCGTGACTTCGTCGCCGAGATGCTTTTCGCAATGTCGTTGCTCGGCGCGCACGTCTCTCGCCTGGCGGAAGATCTCATCCTCTTCGGCAGCAGCGAATTTGGCTTCGTCAAGTTCGGCGACACTTTCACGACCGGCTCGAGCATGATGCCGCAAAAACGCAACCCGGACGCGCTGGAGATCGCGCGCGGGTCGGCGTCGCGAATGCTGGGCGATTATGTGTCCTTGTTAGGCACGATGAAGGGCCTGCCGACGGGTTACAACAAGGATTTGCAGGACGACAAACGCGCCCTGTTTGATGCCGTGGATGCGATGATGCTGGTGTTGCCGGGCGTGTACGGGACCATCGCCGAGCTCACGTTCGATGCAACCCGCATGCAGAGCGCCGTTTCCAGCTCGATGATGGCGACCGATCTCGCAGATTACCTCGTGCAGCACGGCGCCACTTTTCGCGAGGCGCATCGCGCCGTCGGTCAGCTGGTGCGCGACGCCGAAGCGAGCGGTCAAGACCTCAACAAGCTACCGCAAAGCGCCTTCAGTTCCGCACATCCTGCATTCGGGGCTGACGTGCGCAACGCGCTATCCGCCCACGCATCTGTTCAACGGCGCGACATCGATGGCGGCACAGGCCCGAACGCCGTCCGCGCGCAAATCGCGCACGCGCACGCGAGTTTGGCCACTCCACCCGAAGCGAACGACGAGCGATAAGTGGAGCGGGCCATTTGGAGCCTTCTTCTCGTTACGTGACGAACCAGCCACGCGCGCTTGGCATGAGTGTGGCTTTCCAGTACTGATCGCCGCGTAGCGTTCGAGCCCAGAATACGAAGGGCGCCTCGTTAGGCGCCCTTCGTTCGGACCGCGTGGCACTTGTCGGGATCAGGTCTTCCCCGCAAGTCGAACGACGTTCTCCGCTGCCGGGCCCTTTTCGCCCTGCACCAGATCGAACTCCACAGGCTCACCCTCCGTGAGAGAGCGGAACCCGCCGGCTTGGATCGCGCTGTAATGGACGAAACAATCTTTCGTTCCATCGTCAGGCGTGATGAATCCAAAACCCTTCGCGTCGTTGAACCACTTCACCTTGCCAGTCGTACGCATGCCGCACTCCAATGCTGGGCGACCTCGTCGAGGGCCGGCGTGAAGGCCTGCCTGACAAGTGCGCGTTCCATCGCGGGCCGATATCTGCTTCACCCCCCGCAGGGGCAAACAGCCAGACCGCCGTGCTAGGCAGCCAGAGCGGTTTTAAGCGCGACGAATATAGGAATGACCTAGACTCCGGACAATACACGAGGCCGGTATTGGAATACCCTCATTTTCTCGGCTATTCCAAAGTGCGCACGTTAGTTACGAAGTACCGAGTCTCGCCAAAACAGGAGATCGGAACCCCGGGATGCTCTTCGTACGTCAGAGCCACTCGCTTCCCCGCCGCCGCAGTCACTTTGGCGGCGACAGCATCGTCGCGCACCGTGAAAGAGAAAAACTGCGCCACCTGACCAGGCAGATTCACCATCGCCAGCTCCCCCTCCCACGTTTTGCACAGCCAGCCCTTCTTGGAGAATTTCTGGACGTAACCTGCGCGATCTCCTGTGCTGTACGAGTACGACAGAGCGATTACCGTCCAAAGCGTGATCACGAGGATTGGCCCCGCAACGAGGGTTAGAAGCGTGAGTTTCCCCCAGTTTCGCCTCAGGAAACCGTCTCGTTTCGCGACGGGCTCCTGATTTTTGACCGGCTCCACGTCCTGAGTCGTGTAGCCTCGTGGCGGTTGATCCATCGGCTCGTCAGGCATCTGACCTCTCTCGGGACCTGCGGTTTCGCACGATGTCGCCGCGAATAGCTTTCTTGGGAATCATTCTACGGATCGTGCGTGGCATATAACGCCAGACGACATACGGTGACCGTGAAGGTGGGCGAGGTCAAGGTAGGATCTGCCCATCCCGTTGTCGTGCAGTCGATGACGAACACCGACACGGCCGACGCGGCCAGCACCGCGGAGCAGGTAATCGCTCTCGCGCAAGCAGGTTCCGAGCTCGTACGCATCACTGTCAACAACGATGACGCCGCACAGGCAGTGGCCGAGATCGTCGAGCGAGTAGCCTCTGCCGGCGTCACGGTCCCGATCATCGGGGACTTTCATTACAACGGTCACCTGCTGCTCACGAAATACCCCGACTGTGCTCGCGCGCTGGCCAAGTATCGCATCAACCCGGGCAACGTCGGCAGCAGGCATCGTGACGCGAATTTCAGGGCCATCATCGAGGTCGCGATCGCCAACGACAAACCCGTCCGCATCGGCGTGAACTGGGGATCGCTGGATCAGGATCTGCTTACCCAGATGATGGACGCGAATGCGCGCCTAACGAGCTCGCGCGACGCCCGCGACGTGTATCTAGACGCTATGGTGGAAAGCGGTATTCGGTCCGCGGCACTCGCCGAAGAGACCGGACTTCCGCACGACCGCATCATCATCTCCTGCAAGATATCCGTCGTGCGCGATCTGGTCGACGTATATCGTCGCATCGCCGAACGCTGTGACTTCCCTCTGCATCTCGGCCTCACCGAAGCGGGGCTCGGAACGAAAGGAGTCGTGGCTTCGACGGCGGGACTCGCGATCCTGCTCGCCGACGGGATCGGCGACACGATCCGCGTGTCACTCACGCCACGCCCCGGTGGAGACCGAACGGAAGAAGTCATCGTAGCTCAGCAGATCCTGCAGTCGTTAGGCCTCCGCGCCTTTACTCCGCAAGTGACCGCTTGCCCCGGCTGCGGCCGCACGACGTCGACGTTCTTCCAGCAAATGGCCGAGGATATTCAGCTCTACCTGCGTGAGCGCATGCCGCAGTGGAAAAGCACATACCCCGGCGTCGAAGAGCTCAAAGTCGCCGTGATGGGATGCGTCGTGAACGGACCAGGAGAATCCAAGCACGCCAACATCGGTATCTCGCTGCCTGGTACGTTCGAGGAACCCAAGGCCCCCGTGTATGTCGATGGACAACTGCACGTCACGCTGCGCGGCGATGCCATCGTGCCTGAGTTCCTTACGATCCTCGAGTCGTACGTCGAGCAGCGCTACGGCGGCGTCGCCGCATCCGACCGCAGGAGTGCCTAACGCGCTGTTTCGAGCGCGGCCAATACCTCGTTCAGTTCGGTCATGATCGGCGCGTCGAATTCGGCGCTGTGCAGGCCCTTCACGATCTCACGATAGCGGCGCACGCCTTCTCCACGCTGCGCCCAGACTACGCTTCGCTCGATCGTCCGGCGCACGTCAGCCAGCGCCGTCGCGCTCTCGTGCAGCACGTCGGCCGCGACAACCCAGCGAGCCGCCTCCGGAAATCCTCCGAGTCGAGTCAGGAAGTCGGATCGGCGCTCATCTGGAGACAGCTCGACGCCTTCGTCGTCGAAGCGACGAGGAGCGGCAGCGACGACGATCTCCAACACGCTCCCTCCGAACTTGTCGCCAATGCGCTCGCTGATGCTCGCAGTGGACTTTCCATCGTTCACGTAGTCCTTTACAACGTTCAGCAAGATGCCGGCGACAACAGTGTCTTCGCTCTGTCCATATCGCGTTAGGATCAGAGCGACGTTCGCGGGCTGCGTGAGATACGGCAGGCGCACGCCACGGCGCACTTGCTGGTCGTGATGCTTGGCGGCGAACGCCAGTGCATGATTGACGCGATCGGAATAGCCGTTCATCGACTGCGCTGCGATACTGCGCTCCTGATCCAGCGGGGGCATCAAACTAGCGCTGCCGTCATGTGTGGGCTAGACGTACGGTGCAGCAAATGGCGCTGTATCCTCGTCCCCAAGCTCGTTAGGTGCGACTGCCGGGCGCTTATCGCGCCGACGAGTCTGCCGCGAGGGCGCGTCGCCCTGCCAGAGCACGACTCCTGTGATCTCCGCACCCTCGTCGCGCATCCCGGCGGCCAAGCGCGCGAGACGGCGACCACGCGTGCGTTGCAGCTGCGCGCAGAGCAAGACGGCGCGGCCCGGTCGCACCCGATACGCCGCGTTAGGTGGGATCACGACAACCGTCACATCGTACCGGCGGGCGGATCGCTCCACTTCGCGAATCAGCACTTCAGCTTCAGCGCGCCCTGGCAGCCCGCGCGGTCGTCCGCTTGGCAAAACGTCCATGACTTCGTCGCGGCCGGTAGAAATCTGACTCAGTACCTCAGACCATCGCCGGCGATTCTCGATTACAGCGCTCAGCCCAGGCCCCGAGTGGATCCCAAGAACCTGCGCCACGCATTCGTCACTCAGCATCGCGTCGACCAACAGGGTCTCGCGCGGTTCGTTGGCGAAGATTGCGGCGAGGTTCGAGGCGATGACAGCGACCGTCACCGGTTGCTCGCCCACAACTGCAACGATGCCATCATCTGGCAGATGAACGGCCACATGCAGCGCGAGGAGGCGGTAGTCGTCCGACGTCGGATCCAGGACCGGTGGCACCATGCGATCGACCGCGCGCCTGCGCCGCTCCGGCGGAATGTCCCGCGGCCGTATCGTCGCCACCACCCGTGCCCCCGTTAGGCGCTCGACTTCCGCTGCGTCGGCGATTCGTGGCGAGCGAAATTCATCCAGAAGTGTCAATGCGAACGCAACAGCAAAGGCGATGATCGCCGCCGCCACAACGAGTATTGGCACCGGCGCGAGCTCGGTGCCGCGACGCCGCTCACGCTCCGCATCGAGCAGTGCGGCATTCGATCGTCTCGCATCCGCCAGGAGCCGCTCGACGAGAGCGAGATCACGTGCGCGCTCCGTCCGCAGACGCGCGGCGGCTAGCGTATCCGCGAGCGGAGTCTGGCCCGACGGTGCCGCTCTTGGCTCGATCGTCCCCAACTCTCGCTGCGCATCGGCACGTCGTGCGTCAGCGATCGCAGCGATTTGCCGTCCCACCGCATTCGCTCTCGTAGTCAACTCGACGAATACCGGATCGACACCAACGCCACCACCGATGGCTTCTCGCTCGCGCTCGATCGCGGCGAGTGAGTCAAGCAGCTGTGACACGCGCGGCTCGCGTCGGATGAGCGGTGACTCGCCTACCGCACGGTACGTCTCGGGAAGCGGCGATTGCTCCGTGCGCGCGAGCAGCACGTCGAGTGTCGCAATGCGTGCCGCCAATGAATCCCGCCGCGATGCTTGGGCCGGCGTCAGTCCGGCCGGGGGAAGCGTCGCTCTCGTTAGGTGATACTGCGCTCTGGCTGCCTCCAGCGCCGAATCAGCGCCGGCGACGCGAAGCTCGGCGGCGCGGCGGCGCTGAATCAGACTGATAGTGTCGCGCCAATCCAGCGCGCTCGCGCGCACTCGCACCCACGCGCCGCGCGCGCCGGCCGGGGCGAACACGAAGCTCGCCAGCACACCCGCAAACACGAAGAGTGCAAGCAACGCAAAACGTCGGCGACGTTGCAGCGCATTCCGTGTACGCGCCGCGAGCCACAGGGATAGCGCTGGACGTCGCGGACGCTGGCTGCTTCCATCGAGACCTTGAGCTTCTGCCGCACCAGTCATCTCGATTGAGGACTATCTCCGTCGTCCGAACGGCACGCAAGCGCCCCGGCGTTGCTGAATGAAAAGCGGGAGCGATTGCTCGCTCCCGCTAGCTTGCCGACTGGACCGTGTGAGCTACTGCACCGTCACGTGCATGATCATTCCCATCGCCAAGTGTGGCGTGCAGTTGATCTCATATGTGCCAGGCTTGACGCCGGCGAATGAGACGATATACGCCTCCATGGCATTCATGAGCAGGGGCCCGCTCAACGGTGCCATCTGATTCGGCATATTGGCCGAGAGCACTGGCTCGACATCGTCCGGGACCTTCGAGGGATCGAACGTCACGTTATGTGGGCCACCCGAGACGTTGATGAACTTGATCCCGTCGCCAGCCTTGATCGTGATCGTCGCTGGCTCAAATCGATAACCCTTCGCATCACCGACCATGTTCACTTCATGCGTGGTACCAGTGATCGGCGCCCCAGTACCAGTTCCCGGAGTAGGAGTCGGAGTCGGAGTCGGTGCAGCCGCTGTTGTGTCGGCAGCCGTACTATCCGCACCCTTCTTTTCGCCGCCGCCGCAAGCGAAGAGCACAAACGCGCCCGCCGCGAGCGCGAAACTAGAGAACCGCATGTTGAGAGGCCTCCGAAGCCGAACGAGTTTGGACGTTAGCAATCGAGCGCACGTGGATTCCAGCCGCACTGTACGTTGTGAATTTATTCACAAAGTGGGCTACTTCAACCCCGCTCTGCGGATAACCTGACGGTCTGATCAAGTGGACTGGATCGACATCCTCACCAGTGCAGCGAGGGCCGCAGGATCGGTCGCGCTCCACCACTTCCGACAAGACCTCGCGGTCGAGACCAAGGCGGACGGGAGTCCAGTCACAATCGCTGATCGTGCCGCTGAAAAGACCGCGATCGATTGGATCAGGGCGCGCTTTCCTGACGATGGCATTATCGCCGAGGAGGGTGGCCGGCATGGGCCGCCTAACGCAGAACGCCGGTGGGTAATCGATCCTATC
>DATBKN010000360.1:0-2949 GCA_036555845.1 Gemmatimonadaceae bacterium
GGCTATCTACAAGCTGAATCGGGGCGTTGGCGACACCGTTTTCTACGACGCGGCCGGGCGGCCATGGTTCCGTCTGGACGAGCAGCGGCGCGATGTGCCGCTCGAACAGATCTCGACTTACTTCAAGGACGCGGTGATCGCGGTCGAGGACCATCGCTATTACCTGCATCCGGGTGTCGACCCAATCGCGCTGACTCGCGCAGTCTTTTACAACATCCGGTCGGACGACAGCACCCAGGGCGGCAGCACGATCACGCAGCAGCTCGCTCGTACGCTGTTTCTTTCGAACGCCAGGACCTACGGTCGCAAAGTCCAGGAGGCCGTCCTTGCCGGCATGCTCGAGCTGTTTCTCAGCAAGCGCGAAATTCTGCAGCTCTATCTCAATCGCGTGTACCTGAGCGGCGGCATCTACGGCGTGGAGACGATGTCACAGAAGATGCTGCGAAAGCGCGCCTCGCAGCTCACGCTCGGCGAAGCCGCCCTTATCGCGGGCATCATTCGCGCACCGGCATCGTACTCGCCATGGACGCATCTCGACGTCGCGCGACGCCGTAGTTTCGTCGTGCTCCAGCGAATGCGCGAGGAAGGGAAGATCACGCCCGCTCAGGAGCAGGCCGCACGCAACGAGCGGATTCAGATTCAGCCGCTGTCGGCGGTCTCGAGCGCGCGGCACGGCTACGCGAAGGAATATCTGCGGCAACAGTTCCGCGACGTCTACGGCGGTGACAACCCGCCCGACTGGAGAGTGCAGACGACGTTTGTTCCGGAGATCCAGGACGCGGCAGAGATCGCCGTGCGCGAGGGACTTCGCCGGATCGGTACGCGCGACCTCCAGGCCGCGCTCGTCGCCATGGATCCGAACACGGGCAACCTCCTCGCGCTGGTCGGAGGCTCGGACTTCAGCGTCACGCCATTCAATCGCGCCATACGCAGCAAGCGTCAGCCGGGATCTGCGTTCAAGCCCTTCGTCTATGCGGCCGCGCTTGAAAGCGGCTTGTCCCCAGTGTCGACGATCACGGGCCTCCGCCAGGTCGCCGTGCAGGCACCGGAAGGGGTCTGGATTCCGCGTGACGAGCGAGCAACGGGGCAGGACTCGATGACGTTGCGCGAGGCGCTGCTGGAATCGAACAACGCTGCCGCTGTGCTCCTGCAGCAGCGCGTCGGCACGAGGCCGGTCCTCCGGCTGGCCAACGACCTCGGCGTGAGGGAACAACCCGACGTGCCCTCGCTGGCGCTCGGCAGTGGCCTCGTGACGCCGCTCGATCTCACGGCCGCGTTCGCGGTCTTCCCGAACCTGGGCTATCGCGTCAGGCCGCGCGGGCTGATCTCCGTGCTGAATGCCAGCGGCAGCAACGTGCATCAGGTCCACGTCGAGCGCGAGAAAATTCTGTCCGAGCAAATCGCGTTTCAGATGGTCAGCATGCTCGAGGACGTCGTGTCGCGGGGCACGGCCGCCAGTGTCCGCACGCAAGGCGTGCGCGGTGCCGTTGGCGGCAAGACGGGCACGACGAGTGAGAACCGCGATGCGTGGTTCGTGGGTTTCAACTCATCGGTGGTCGTAGGAGTGTGGGTCGGATTCGACGAGCCCAAGAAGATCTTCGAGGGCGCATCAGGCGCACGCGTCGCGATCCCGATCTGGTCGGACTTCATGCGCCGGACGGCACGACGCCTGCCCTCCGAGCCATTCGCCGTGCCTGACGATCTGCGCGCCGAGCAGCTGTGCATGATTTCTTACCACCGTGCGCTCGATGGTTGTCCCACCTACGTCGAGTACTTCAAAGACGGCGACTCGGTTCCCACGCAGCTGTGCCAGATTCATTCGGGCACGCTGCAGCAGCGTGCTGAACGCGCCATCCAAGGGTTGCTCGGCGCCCTGGGCAAGAGCATTCGGGGCATCTTCAAGTGAATCGCTGCTGGTGGTGTGGAACAGATCCGCTCTACGTGAAGTACCACGATGAGGAGTGGGGGAAGCCGGTCACCGACGACCACCGGCTGTTTGAGAAGATCTGCCTGGAAGGATTTCAGGCCGGCTTGAGTTGGCTGACGATCCTCCGCAAGCGCGAGAATTTCCGGCGCGCGTTCGATCGGTTCGACATCGATCGCGTCGCGGCGTATTCCGCGTCGGACGTCCGGCGCCTCCTCGCGGATGAAGGCATCGTCAGGCACCGCGGAAAGATCGAATCGACGATCAATAACGCCCGGCGTGCGATCGAGCTTCGGAAAGAGTTCCAGTCGCTGTCGAACTACTTCTGGCACTGGGAACCAGACGCGGCATCCCGCCCGCGGCGAATCACGAAAGAAGTTCTTCGGGGGATGGCGACGACGCCCGAATCAACGGCGCTCAGCAAGGACTTGCGCAAACGTGGTTGGACCTTTGTCGGTCCAACCACGATTTACGCGTTCATGCAGGCCATGGGTCTCGTCAACGACCACGTGTTCGAGTGCGACTTCAGCGGTCGGACAGCTCCACGGACTGGCGCACGCGGCGGAACGCGTCCTCGTACGCGCCGGCTTCCGACTGTGGGGAAACGCCGATGATGAACAACACGCGTCCATCGGCCAGCTGCGTCGTCGTCAGCGACACCGATTCGCGCTGACCAGTCACTTCGGATACGTTCGACAGGTTCGTGCGAATCGCTGCGCGGCCGGCGATCTGGTCGCGCACCGCACTCCCTTGCGATCGCAGCTGTGAGTTCGTCCGCGCGAAGCTGGCGATCAGTTGTTCAGTGTCACGCTGCAGATTGCCACTGCCTCGAGTCGGCGTCACTCCGACCTGCAGGCCATGTGTAAACGCCGAGTTGTCCTGCTCCTCGACGTAACCACCGTTGGGCGCGTACGTCGCGCCGTTATCGCTGCCGCTCACCTCGCTCCAGTTCGACGGAACGCTGAGGCGGAGAAAGTTCAGCGGCCGGGTGTTGCGATACTGCGGCGCCGGAGGCTCCACGTTGA
>DATBKN010000361.1:0-3881 GCA_036555845.1 Gemmatimonadaceae bacterium
ATCGAGGTCTTTCTGGCGCGCGACGGGCTCGATGTCGCAATAGATGTGCTGCGGGAACGGCGCGGGCGCTGGTTCGAGCCGCGACTCGTCGATGAGGTGCTCTCGTGGAACCGCGACAGCAACTGGTGGCGCTCGATCAACGCGCCTAACGCGGAAGAGAACGTGCGCGCGCTGGAACCGGTGAAGCATGCGAGGACGCTGGACGAACGCGGGCTGGACGAGGTGGCGCAGGCGTTCGCCGATATCATAGATGCGAAGTCGCCGTTCACATATCGCCACTCGTCGAACGTGGCGATGTACGCGTGTGCGATCGGACAGGTCACGGGCTTCGATAGAGACATGATGCGGCGCACGCATCGCGCCGGATTGCTGCACGACATCGGCAAGGTCGGTGTCTCCAATCGCATTCTCGACAAGAAGGGACCGCTCGATGCCGCGGAGCGCTCCGCGATGCAGTTGCATCCCAAATACACGCTGGAGATTCTCAGCCGGGTGAATGCTTTTGCCGGTTTCGCGCATCAGGCGGCGCTGCATCACGAAAAGCTGGACGGCAGTGGATATCCGTGGGGGGTCGCCGGAGAAGTGCTCGATCAGATGGCGCGCGTGCTGGCCGTCGCGGATGTTTATGAGGCCCTAACGGCGGATCGGCCGTATCGGATCGGCATGGAGCCTGAAGCTGCGTTCGAAATACTGAACGATGATCGCGGCGCGAAGCTCGACGCGGCCGCGATAGACGCGCTCGCGAGCGCGGTTCACTCGCAAGAAAAGGAAACGCTCTAGGAGACGGCGCCTGACGCGTCCGCGATCGGCTGGCCCCGTCAGTGCAGGCAATCCGAGGACCAGCCGCCGTCAGTGATAGAATCAGCGAGGGGTCACGGTGAACGGCGCGCTCACGGCCATGACCGTGCTCGTCTGGGTGGTGTCAGCGCGCTCTGGTCGCAGTCGCAACACCAGCCGATACGTTCCCGCGCTCGCGTCTCCGGGCACTTCTGCGTTGGCCGTCTGCGTCTCGTGCGGATTCAAGAGCCGCAGTTCCATCGTGCACATGCGATTCGGTTCGGGATGCACAACCCAGCGGCCTCCGCTGTCACGTTCGAAGGAGCGATTGCTACATGGGTTGTAGCCGAGCGTGTCTGTGCGGTGACTGGTGATCGTCATCACGACGGTCCCACCCGGCGCATAGTCGGGTTTGTCCACGGACAACATAACCTCACTCGAGGCAGCGCTTTGCGCCGCAGTTGTATCACCCGGCGATGCAGCACTGCCCGGACTGTCCGCACGGCCTGTTTCGTTGGCGCCCCCTCGGGCAGGTTGGCAGGCGACCACCACTACTAGAGGAAGCACCTTCAGATAATGACGCATGTTCATCTCCTTTGCGTGGTCAAGGGCAAAGAGTGTGCGCGCAAAGCGAGCCAGTACGAATTCCACCCGATGAGCCTGGCGGCGACGTTGTGCCTAACGAGAGGCATCGAGTGCCAAGGGCGATCTACGGGGAAACCGTCGAGATAGTGTGACGTCGACCGTGGATACGTGACTCTGAACAGTGAGACCTGCCTGCGGAGCTGAAACACAAAGCCGCGAACGGCGAGTATAGCGGCGTACCCAACCGTCCGAAGCCTTGTCACGTATACAGTCAAGTGGTAGCCTGGATCAGGACCGTCTCCCTCGACACCTATGCCTACCTACTCTTTGCGAGTTAACGGCCGGACCCACGAGGTCAACGTCGACCCGGACACCAGACTGCTTTGGGTCCTGCGTGACCTGCTCGGACTCACCGGAACCAAATTCGGCTGTGGCATCGCCCAATGCGGTGCATGCACGGTGCACGTGAATGGCCGGGCGACGCGATCCTGCACACTGCAGGTCGCTCAGGTCGGCGATCGCGCCATTACGACGATCGAAGGCCTGGCGCCTAACGGGACGCACGCCGTTCAGAAGGCGTGGATCGCCGAAGAAGTGCCGCAGTGTGGCTACTGCCAGTCAGGCCAGGTCATGACGGCCGCGGCGCTGCTCGCGACGAACAAAGCCCCGACGGACGCCGACATCAACAGCGCCATGGACGGCCTCATCTGTCGCTGCGGCACGTATGACCGCATCCGCCGCGCGATCCATCGTGCAGCCAAGGAGGGTTGAGCCAATGACCACTCCTGCCCGAGTCGATCGCCGTGAGTTCATCAAAGTCGGTGCGCTCGCCGGCGGCGGCATGCTGCTCGCGATCTACGCGCCTGGCGCCAAGGGTCAGAATCCGGCGGCCGCCCCCTTCCAGCCTAGTGCATTTCTCCGAATAGAGCCATCAGGTGAGATAACAATCACCGTCGCGCGTTCGGACATGGGGCAGGGTGTTCGAACCGCGCTGCCGATGATCATCGCCGAAGAGCTGGACGCGGACTGGAACGCAGTGCGCGTTAGGCAGGCGGATGCGCATCCCAATCAGTACGGCCGCATGATGACGGTCGGGAGCAGCAGCGTTCGCAATGGCGCGTGGCTGCCGCTCCGGAAAGCCGGCGCTGCGGCGCGGGAGATGCTCGTCGCGGCTGCCGCCGCGCGCTGGGGCGTGAGCGCTAGCGACCTTCGCACTGAAAGTGGTCGTGTGCTGCACGGCGCGAGCGCACGCTCGGCGTCATACGGCGAGCTCGCTGAGGCAGCCGCCGCGCTTCCAGTCCCCGCCGAACCCCAGCTCAAAGATCCAGCGACGTTCAAGCTGATTGGAACGAGTCCGGCACTGTTCGACACGCCTGACAAAGTCACGGGGCGCGCCAAGTATGGAATCGATGCGCGAGTGACCGGGATGCTCTTCGCCACCGTCGTGCATCCGCCTGTCTTTGGCAGCCGCGTGAAGTCGTTCGACGCGGCGAAAGCGAAGGCCGTCGCTGGCGTTAGGCACGTCGTGCAAATCCCAACAGGGATCGCTGTCGTCGCCGAACACACCGGAGCCGCGTTCAAGGGTGCCCAGGCACTCACGGTCGAGTACGAGAACAGCGGCTTCGCGATGAGTAGTCCGGACATCTTCCGCAGCTTCGCTGATCTCGCTGACAAGCCGGGGACGGAAGCGCGCAGAGTGGGCGATGCCACCGGCGCGCTGCCGCAATCGGTCAAGCGTGTGCAGTCCACGTACGAGGCTCCGTATCTCGCGCACGCCACGATGGAACCGATGAACTGCACAGCGAACGTGCAGGCCGATCGTGTCGAGCTCTGGGCTCCGACGCAGAATCCGCAGGGTGCGCAGCAAACAGCGGCGCAGATCACCGGCGTTCCGATCTCGAATGTTACCGTACACGTGCAATTGTTAGGCTGCGGCTGGGGCAGGCGCAGTCGTCAGGATTTCGTGGAGGACGCCGTCCACACGTCAAAAGCCGTCGGTGCTCCCGTGCAAGTGCTGTGGACGCGCGAAGAAGACATGCAACACGACTTCTATCGCCCGGCCGCGCACGTTAGGCTGGATGCCGGACTCGATGGCGCCGGCAAGCTGGCGGCAATGACTGTGCGTGTCGCGGCGCAGCCGATCAGCGGGGGCGGCGCGGTCGACGGGCCGGCTGTCGCGTCGATCGCAGACACGCCGTACGCGATTCCGAACTATCTCGTCGAGTATTGTCGTGCGACGAATGAAGTGCCGGTCGGCTACTGGCGCTCGGTAGGGCCGTCGCAGAACACGTTCATCTTCGAGAGCTTCATCGACGAGCTGGCGCACGCGGCGAAGCGCGATCCGTTCGAGTTCCGCCGCGAGATGCTCACCGGCGATCCCCGCCTCCTTCGTGTCCTCGAGCTGGCCGCCGAGAAGTCCGGTTGGGCGAACAAGAAGCCCGGCAACGGGCGGGCACTGGGCATGGCCGCGCATCGCAGTTTCCTCTCGTTCATCGCGGCGGTGGTCGAGGTCGAGACCG
>DATBKN010000362.1:0-10115 GCA_036555845.1 Gemmatimonadaceae bacterium
GCTGCACACCGCGCACATTCACGTACGCGAGTGCTGCAAACAGCAACGCGAGAAAGATGAACTGTCCCGCGGTCGTCCCCACGAAAGGAATCAGCTCGCCGACGTTACCAGCGAAAACAACCGAAACCGCCGCGAACGCAAACGTGCCTAACATCCACAGCAGGACTCCGGCGAGAAACCCGACAAACGGCCCGAATGCGACTTCGATGTACGCATACGGTCCCCCCGTGAGTGAAACGCGACTCCCGGCGTCCGCGATGCACAGCGCAATGAGTCCGATGGCAACGGCGCACGCGACGTACGCCATCGGTGCGGCCGCGCCGAGCGCGGCTGCGACGCTGGCCGGTAGACGAAAGATTCCGCCACCGACGGTGATGTTGACGATCGTGGCTGCAAGCACCATCGGCCCGATGACGCGACGTAGAGCTTGCTCCTCTCGCGCGCCCCGGGGGGCGTCTGGGGGCATGGATGCTGCGGTCGTGGCCATTGGCTCCCAAACCTAGTGCGGCGTAGCTTTGCGGTCAGGAGCCGTTCGCCGCTTCCATTTCTCTCTCACGCCAATGACTCGCACTTCTCTATCAGTCTTTGCGTTGCTCGCTCTCTTTGCCTTCGTGCCTGCTTCGTCGGGAATCGCGCAGGCTCCCACGTTGAACGAGCATGGCGCCGTCCGGCTGAACGCGGACCGGGATCTCAGCGCAAAACAGGCTGGCCTTTCTCGCATCGCGCTCGTCGAGCACACGCGCTACGCCGATGTACCGGCCGTAGGTACCGTGTCGGCAGTCGCTCAGTCCCGGATGCGACGCGGCCAGACCCTCATGATCGTCGGCGGCGCCGCGTTCCTGGCTGGGCTGATTATTGGGGACGATGCGGGGACAGCAATAGCGGTCGCCGGTGCCGGCATTGGGATATATGGACTCTATTTGTGGGCGCAGTAGTAGCGGAGGAAGACAAGAGACAGTCTCGAGTGATTTAGTAGCGAATGCTCAGGCTCGAGCGTGAGGTCTTCCAATCCTGGAGACTGCGACCTCGCAACTGCCTGACTCGAGACTGTCCTTTTCTGGCTCGTTAGGCGCCCCGTTTGACGACAATCGTCCCTTTGTAAGTCCTTACCACGACTCGAGCGCCCGCAGGATCTGTCGCGAACGAAAACGACGCGCCCTTGCCTCCGCGGCCTGGCTGCGGCCGGCGCGTGTCGAACTGATTGTCGATTTTTCCTGCCACGCTCGTCGCATCGACGTCGACGCGCGAGTTGGGATCGAGCACGAGCTCCACGGTTCCTGCGTGGCTATCCAGCTCGAGACTGCCGCTGGGCTCGATCGCGACGTGCGACGTGAGCGGACCCGTCATCGTTTCCAGTCGCGCACGCGAAGCTCCCGTGACGTCCGCCGTTAGGCGGCCCGCGACGGTCGACGCCGCCAGGTCTTCGATCGTACCGCGGATCGTCACGTCGCCTTCGCCGCCCATGATGCGCACCCACGGCGCGCGCACCTCGACTTCGCTCGCACCGCGCAACGATTCGACCTGCAATTCGCGCAGCGATCCAGTCACGCGAATCGAGCCGCTCACCGTCGTGTAGTAGCCGCTCACGCCATCGACCTCGATCGTGGCGTCGACTGTCTTGGCACTCACTCGGCTCCCGACCGGGACGTACACAACGAACGCGACTTTGGGCAGCTCGCCCTTCGTCTTTTCCTCTTCTATTCCAAACTTGGCGCCGCTGCGCCCACCGCCGAAAAAGAACGGCGCCCATTTCGGGCCTGTTCCTTCCACATGCAGCGAATCGCGGTTCCACGCGATGAGTTTGAGCGACCCGGAGGGGTTCCAGATCTTGATGACGGCGTTGGAATCGACCGCCATCCCTCGCCGGATTTGCGTCGCGCCCGTCACGGGCGCGAAAGACACCGCGACGAGCGCGGTGAATGCGAGGATGCAGGAGCTAGTCAGTCGGCGCATAGGCACTGAGTATCGTTAGGAGTTGCTCGCAAGACGCAGCAGCGCGGCCCGCTTGCGGCGCAGCTCTTCGATTCGTTGTTGCACTTCCGCATTGTCTGGTTCGGATGCCGCATAGGCTTCGAGCTCGCGCAGCGCGACATCGTAAATCGTTAGGTTCGCTGCCATCGCTTCGACGACGACCGGAGCCACAACAGTCTTGAGCTCAGCCAGCTCGACACTCGTTACCGCCCCGGATCGCCCATTGTCTGGCCCATTTCCGACGCGCACGATGGCGATCAACAGCGCCGCGGCGAGTGCCAGGCCGGCGCTGCTCGTGAAGACCAGGCGGCGTTGCCGTCGAGCGCGGATCGCGCCGTGAACCTTTGGCCAAAGATCCCCGGTCGTCGCGACAGTCTGCGGCAGCGCGGCCAGGCGCGCGCGCAGCGCACGCAGCCGCTCCAGCTTTGCCTGACAGTCGCCGCACGTGCGCAGATGCTCTGCGGCCGGCGCCAGCGTGTCGCCGTCCGCGACAGCGTCGAGTAGCTCGTCCGTTAGGTGGGTCATCGTTCCAGCCATTGCAGAAGTGTCTTGCGAGCCCGCGAGAGCTGCGACCGGATCGTGCCAGGCGGCACGCCCGTCATCACAGCGATCTCTTCGTGCGTGAATCCTTCGATGTCGTGCAGAACAACAACGGTGCGTACCTGCTGTGGGAGTCGCGCGATCGCGTCCTCGAGGTCGATTCGATCTTCCACAGCCAGTGTTCTGATCGGTGCATCGTCGAGCTCCGCGTCGTCGCTCGTCGCTACGCGTGCTTCGCGGCGCCGTGTACTGCGCATCGTTTGCAGCACGGTGTTGATCGCCAGACGGTGCAGCCACGAGCTGAACGCGCTTTCGCCACGAAAACTTCCCAGTCTCTCCCACAACCGGACGAAGACATCCTGCACAGCCTCTTCAGCGCCCCGGCGGTCTGCCGTTAGGCGCAGGCAGATCGCGTGGACGCGGCTCGAGTGCCGGCGATACAGCGCCTCGAAGGCCACCATGTCGCCGCGCGCGGCTCGGGTCGCGAGCTCCCGGTCTTCGTGCAACCGTGGCTCAGGATCCGGAGCCGAGGCGTCGTGTGTAGTCGAGTCGGCCAGAACGCGTTGTGGCAGAGCGCTATCCCATACCCGTCAGTATGATGCCGGCCGGGGCCCTTCTGCGGCGTCATGGACCCTTTGGCGCCTTCGGCGGGGTGTCCCGTTACGGCGACCAGCACGCTTCTCGCTTCCGTCTGCGCGCGGTCGTCCCCAGGACCTGGGCGTCATGGCAGTCGGCGCGCGCCGACGCTCGCCGCCGGAGCGGGCTGCCGACGCCAACCCGTTAGGCATACAGAGTCGTCGTCGTGGGCCTCACCAAGCAGCACCCATCATGCATTAGCGAGTCGCGCGAGCTTGACGTAATCGTCCACGGCTTGTCGCAGCGACACCACGCTAACGCACTCGTTAGGTGTGTGCGCCACGTGGATCGATCCCGGCCCGTACAGGTACGGCGTCCCCCAATTGCCAAGCGCCGGAATATCCGTCGCGTACGCGGCGACCGACGTCGCAAAGCCGCTGACGGTCGCCAGACGGATCGGCGGCACCATCACGCCCCACTCCAGCTCGGCGCGCCCCGCGAAGCGGCGCTCCAGTCGTTCGCGGACATGCGCCGCCGGCGTGACGAGCCGGAACATCAGACGCGCTTCGGCGGCGGGGGCGATCACGTTATCCGCCACACCGCCGGAAATGCTGCCGATATTCACGGTCGTTAGGCCCAGCAGCTCGTCGCGCGGCCACTCCATCTCCTCCAGCTCGCCGAGCAGGCGCACGATATCCAGAAGCGCGGAGTGGCCCAACTCCGGATACGCCGAATGCGCCGCACGGCCATGCGTGCGCACGATCACGCGCAGCGCCCCCTTCGTGCCTAGCGCGAGCGTGTTGTCCGTCGGCTCCCCGTTCACGAGGATCCGCTTCCCCTGCGCCAGGTGCTTCGCCGCCCAGGCATTCGCCGCGTGAGCGCCGTCGTGCGTCGTCTCTTCGCCAACGACGAAGAGCATTCCCACGGCGACGCCTTCGTCACGCAATCGCTCGGCGGCGACAATCATGCTCGCCGCGATCCCTTTTGCGTCACACGCACCACGACCGTGGATCGTCTCGCCATCCAGACGCGGCGCGATGAACGGCGGAACCGTGTCGAGATGCGTCGACAGGACGACTGTCGGAGTCGCCGGACCTTCGGCGTACAAACACTCCCGACGCGCTTCGACTGGAATCCGCGTCGTCCTCCAACCGCGACCGCTCAGCAGTGTGTCAGCGAACACGACCACATCGTGTTCATTGCCGCTCGTGGACTCGATCGCCATCAAGTCCAGAGTGGTGCGCACAGGATCGAGCGGAGGAGACATCGCGTTGTCCATCCTAGCTCGCGCTCAAACCTGAAGCCAGCTTTCGTCAGACCTCTTGCTGGGACTAACGCATGCCCGCCGTCGCGCCAATTGTCCGCAAAGCCACGCCCGTCCTCGTCGTCGACGATGTCGCTCCGTGCGCGGAATTCTGGGAGAAGCTCGGATTCAAACGCACCGCCGAGGTGCCGCACGAAGACACGCTGGGGTTCGTGATCCTTTCGCACGGAGACATGGAGCTCATGTACCAGAGCGTGGCGTCAGTTCGCGCCGACAACGCGGCGCTGGGTGAGATCGTGACGGGAGACGGAACTCGCGTGGCACTCTTCGTCGAAGTCGCTGACCTCGATGCGGCGGCGAGCGCGATTTCGGGTGCGCCGATAGTCATGCCGAAGAGAACGACGTTCTACGGCACGACCGAAATTGGAGTGAAGGACCCAGGCGGCCACGCGATCATCCTTGCACAGCCTACGCAGGCGTAGCGCTGTTTCGCCTGAGGGCGCGTTCGCGAAGGATGGGTAGAACCAAGCGTTAGGCGACGAAGCGCCGCGCCAGTTGCGCCAGGCGCTCGTCGCCTGTTTCGAGCGCCTCCGTCATGATGCGCTGGACGTAGGCGCGCAGACGCTGCTCTCCCCAGTAGTAGCCAGTCGCACGTTCCGCGGCTTCGGTATCGCCCTCGCGCGCAGCTTCCAGCAGCACGCGCGCGGCCGCCTCATCGAACCCGGGATCATCCCGATCGGGGAGACCGAAGTCCTTATCGAACGGGTCGTTGGGATCTTCGCGGGCAAAGGCGCGAGACATTGCGTAGCTCTTAGGTCCTAGCTCTTAGGGAACGCGCGAAGGCGGAATCAGCTAAATTCCGTGAGTAACTCGTTCCGTGGTACGACCAAGTTCATCCAATGGCTTCACACCCGAACTCGTTCAACAGTCGCGCCGAGCTGACGGTCGGCGACAGCCGCTACACTATGTATCGCCTGGACGCGCTGCGGAACATCCGCGGAAACGCTGTCGAGCGACTTCCCATCTCGCTCAAGATCCTGCTGGAAAACCTCCTCCGCGGCGAGGACAACGCGTTCGTCAATGCGCGCGATATCGAGGCGTTGGCCACGTGGGACGTGCGCGGTGGGGTCGAGAAGGAGATCGCCTTCCGCACGAGTCGTGTGCTGCTGCAGGACTTTACAGGCGTTCCCTGCGTCGTCGACCTCGCCGCGATGCGCGACGCGATCGTCGCGTTAGGCGGCGACCCCAAGCGCATCAATCCGCTGCAGCCTGTCGATCTCGTCATCGACCACTCGGTGCAGGTGGACCAGTACGGCTCCGACGCGGCGTTCCTCATCAACGTGGGCCTCGAGTTCGAGCGCAACCGCGAGCGCTACGAGTTCCTGCGGTGGGGACAGAACGCGCTGGCGAACTTCCGCGTCGTTCCACCGGGCACGGGCATCTGCCACCAGGTCAACCTCGAGTACCTCGGCCGCGTCGTCTTCACGTCAAAAGTGAACGGGAGCGAGCTCGCCTACCCCGATTCGCTCGTCGGCACGGACTCGCACACCACCATGATCAATGGGCTCGGTGTGCTCGGCTGGGGCGTCGGCGGGATCGAAGCCGAGGCGGCGATGCTGGGCCAGCCTGTGTCGATGCTGATTCCCGAGGTGGTCGGCGTCAAGCTGCATGGGCGCTTGCCGTTAGGCGCCACGGCCACGGACCTCGTTCTCACAGTCACGGAGATCCTGCGCAAGAAAAAGGTCGTCGGAAAGTTCGTCGAATTCTTCGGCGCCGGACTGTCCTCGCTCTCGCTCGCCGACCGCGCCACGATCGCCAATATGTCGCCGGAGTACGGCGCGACGATGGGCTTCTTCCCCGCCGACGCCGAAACGCTGCGCTACCTGCGCCTAACGGGGCGAAGCGAGCAGCACGTGCGTCTCGTCGAAGCGTACACCAAGGAACAGGGACTCTTCCGAACGGACTCCTCACCAGATCCCGTTTTTTCGGATCTTGTCGAGCTCGATCTCGGAAGCGTCGAACCGAGTCTCGCCGGGCCCAAGCGGCCGCAGGATCGTGTTCCTCTCAGGAAATCGAGGGAGATGTACCTCAGCGCACTCGACGCGGAGCTCGCGCGCATCGCACAGTCGGCGACGGTTGTGCCCCCGACTGCGAATGCGCTCGCTCCAGCGAGCCAGGGAGCGACGATGGTGGCGGAGGGAGCACCCGTCGCGACAACACCGCCCAGAATCGCCATCGAGATGAATGGCGAGCAATGCCACATCACGCACGGCTCGGTCGTCATCGCGGCCATCACCAGCTGCACGAACACCTCGAATCCGAGCGTGATGCTGGCGGCGGGTATGCTGGCCCGCAACGCCGTCGCCAGCGGACTCAAGTCGAAGCCGTGGGTCAAGACGTCGCTCGCGCCGGGCTCCAAGGTCGTCAAGGATTACTTCGACAAGGCCAACGTGCAGCCCGCGCTCGACACGTTAGGCTTTCAGATCGTCGGCTACGGCTGCACGACGTGCATCGGCAACTCCGGACCGCTGCCCGATGCGATTGCCAGGGGCGTGGACGAAGGAAAGCTCGTCGTGGCGTCGGTACTCTCCGGAAATCGCAATTTCGAAGGACGTATCAATCCACAGACGCGCTTCAACTACCTTGCCTCGCCGCCGCTCGTGGTCGCCTACGCTCTCGCCGGCCGCATGGACATCGATTTCGAGCGCGAACCGTTAGGCGTCGGCAAGAACGGCCCCGTCTTTTTGCGCGATATCTGGCCCGCGCCCAAAGACGTCGAAGACGAGATCCTGCGCTCAGTCAAAGCCGAGATGTTCCAGACTCGTTACGCCGACGTCTTCACCGGCGACGACGAATGGCGCGCGCTGCCGGCGCCAACCGGCGATCGCTACGACTGGAGCCCCAGCTCCACATACGTGAAGCAGCCGCCCTTCTTCGAAGGGATGACGACAACGCCGCCTGGGATTCGCGCCATCGCCGGCGCGCGCGTGTTAGGTATGTACGGCGATTCAATTACGACCGACCACATCTCGCCGGCGGGATCCATCGCCGAGAAGAGCCCGGCGGGACAGTGGCTCCTCGCGCAAGGCGTTCAGAAGAAGGACTTCAACTCGTACGGCGCGCGCCGCGGCAACCACGAAGTCATGATGCGTGGTACTTTCGCGAATATCCGGCTGCGCAACGAGCTCGCCGGCGGCAAGGAAGGCTGGTGGACGCGCACCGAGCCTGACGCAGAGCCGGTCGCTGTCTACGATGCCGCGATGGAGTACCAGCAGCGTGGCGTCACGCTGTTCGTCATCGCCGGGAAGGAGTACGGCACGGGTTCATCGCGCGACTGGGCGGCCAAAGGCACCGCGCTGCTTGGCGTCCGCGCCGTCCTCGCCGAGTCGTTCGAGCGCATCCATCGCTCGAATCTGGTGGGGATGGGGGTGCTACCGCTGGAGTTCACTGAGGGCGACACTCGGCTCTCGTTAGGTCTCACCGGCTTCGAGACGTACTCCATTCCGGGACTCGCCGAAGACATGAAGGCACGCGCGAAGCTCACGCTCGTCGCGACGGCACGCGACGGGACAGCCAAGCGCTTTGCCGTCCGCTCGCGCATCGACACGCCGGAAGAGCTCAACTACTACAAGCACGGTGGGATCCTCCCATACGTGCTGCGCCTCCTGGCCAAGCGCTGACGCGAGACGACAAGCGCGTCGTACTGGTTGCCAATCCCGCAGCAGGAGGGGGCCGCGCGGCGCGTCTTCTTCCGATCGTTCAGCAACGCCTCGAGGCCCTGGGCGGCCGCGGCGCGCATAACTCATGTCGCATCGGTGATGAGCGGACACTGGCGCGCAAGATGGCGCTCGCTGGCGCCACCACGATAGTCGCGTTAGGCGGCGATGGAACCTGGAGCAATGTCGCGCGCGGCATTCTCGACGCGGGCCGCGATACTCGCCTCGCGTTGCTCGCCGGCGGCACAGGGAACGACCTGGCGCGCAATGTGGGCGTACCGGCGCACGACATCGATGCAACGCTCGCGCTGGCCTTTGGAGACAGCGATCGGCGCATCGACGTCGGCTACGCGAACGATACAGCCTTCGTGAATTCCTTCGGCGTGGGGTTTGACGTGGCCGTGATCGAAGCGCTGGCGCGCAGCGGACGCTCGTTAGGTCCTTCCGCTTACCTGACGACTGCGGCGCGCATGCTCTGGCGATATCGCGCCACAGCGTCCTCGCTTGAGGCGAGCACGCCTCGTCCGTATCTCGTGACTGTGATCGGAAATGGTGCGCGGTTCGGCGGCGGCATGCTGCTCGCACCGGGCGCGACGATCGATGACGGCGTGCTCGATCTCATCGCCGTGCGCGACGCTCCCCCGCTCCAGCGTCTCTGGACATTGTTGGCTGCCGCTCGCGGGAAGCACCTCGGCATGGCTGGCATCGAGCATCGAACGGCCGCGGCGTTCACTCTGCAGTTCGAAGCACCGCCGGTATTCGAAGTCGACGGCGAGCTGGTTAAGTCGGATAGCGCGACGATCACCGTGCGCTGCGAGCGGCAACGCCTTAGAGTCTGCGCTCCGTAAAGACTTGGAAGCGAATCGCGGTGAGCAGCAAAGGGGGTAGCTGCCCACCGCGATGGCACGATCCGTCTGTTCGCGAATCGTTACCGCTGGACGTGAATCGTCGAGCCGATGATGCCGCCTAACAACCCACCAGCCGCCGCCCCGATCACCGCACCCTTCAAGCGATCACGACTCGTCGTGGCGCCGATGATCGCACCAGCCGTCGCGCCGAGAATCGCGTCCTGCTTCGTGTTGGTCCGCGCCGGAGCCGCACCGCCGCTGCTGCCTCCCACGCTACCACCGCTGGACGGCACGCGCTGAATCACTGGCACGTTGCGATACACAACCTGCTGTGGCGCTTGCTGCGGATAGTATTGCGGCTGCGGATAACCATATGGGTTGTATCCATAGGGCTGTGGCTGAGCGTAGCCAGGCTGCATACCGTAACCCATCTCCATTGGCGACGTGTACGGCATTCCGTACGGCCGCATCTGCGACGCAAGCGACAAGTCCGAACGGAGCGACTCATCTATTGCCGGCTGCGACCCACCGCACGCGGCAAGCACAGCCACCGAAGCAAACGAAAGCACTTTGACAAAGCTGCGCATTGGGAAGCTCCTATTAGTTGGTTCCGCTGCAACCGGACAAGCGGCATCGCTTGTGCCGTGACCTAAGTGCCCTATTCCCAACGCAATCACTCTGTGCTGTCCATTTTCTTACTCGGCCGTTGTCACCTACCGATGTCAGCGCAACTCGAGCATTGCATCTGAGCGTTCCTCCGAGGATCGTATAGGGCGCCTTCTCGGAGACTAAATGCACCGCCGCCTGGCTGTCGCGGCCACAATGGTCGCGCTCGGCAGCGCTACCGTTCCACAGGCCCTCATGGCTCAGGAAGCACCGCCGGAAACCGGACCCAAAGTTGGAACCGCTGCACCGGACTTCACACTGCCGGGCGCCACGCGTTACGGGCTGCTCAAGGGTCCCGTTAGGCTCTCGGACTACAAAGGAGAGACTGTCGTCCTCGCGTTCTTCTTCAAAGCTCGAACGCGTGGTTGAACAGTCCAAATGGAGGCGTACCGTGATCAGTACGCCACGCTCTTCAACAACGGCCGCAAGGTGACCGTGATCGGGATCTCTGTCGATCCCGACACTACACTCGCGAGCTGGGCAAAACAGTCTGCGTTCCCCGTTGTATTCGGCAGCGATCCTGACGGTGCTGTC
>DATBKN010000363.1:0-10701 GCA_036555845.1 Gemmatimonadaceae bacterium
CGGAGTCCGATGTTTGCCGCGTACCGCCGCTGCCTAACCTGGATCGCAACATTCGAGTTGGCGATGCGTTGCTCGGTGACGGCTTCGAGCGTGAATCGACGGCGCCAGCGTCGTCCGCAGCGTTGACGCGATTGCGACTGCGTTATGCGCGCGCGACCGGGCGTCGCAAGGGGGCGGTCGCGCGTTCACTCGATCGCGAAGTGCGGCGCCATCTTGCGATGACTCTGCGTGCAGACTTGGACACCCTGCACGAGCGTCGCCGGTCGCTGCTAGCTGCGACGCGCGGTCGCGATCTGTTCGGCGGGCGGCGCGGGGCTGTGGCGGGTGAACAGGAGCAGCTGACGGCGGATCGCGTTCGCGCTCGCGAGCTGAGGTCGCGCTTGCGTGCGCTCAGGGACGAGAACGTTCTCCCGTTCTCATTCGTGACGCACTTCGCCGAGGTTGGCGATGTCGGCGGGTTTGACGTTGTGTTAGGCAATCCACCGTGGGTGCGGCCGCACCACGTGGGGCCCGCGATGCGTGCGTCGTTGCGCAATCGTTTCGCGGTGCTTCGCGACGCGACGTGGCGCCACGGCGCGATCATCGCCGGTGCCAAGTCGGGATTCGGCGGTCAGGCCGATCTCGCCGCAGCGTTCATCGAGCGCTCGCTGGCGCTCGTGCGTGAACAAGGAACTGTCGCGCTGCTGGTCCCGGCGAAGCTCTGGAAGTCGCTGGCTGGTGGTGGTGTGCGCCGGCGGCTCACTCAGTCGGCGGCGCTGCGAGTTATCGAAGACTGGAGCGACGCGCCAGCGGTGTTCGACGCCGCTGTCTATCCGTCGTTCGTCGTCGCGACGCGTGGATCGGCGCCTAACGCCGTCCGCGCCGCGGTGCATCGCCGCGACTTCGCTGTGCGCTGGCAGAGCCCGACAGCGGCGCTTCCGCTCGACGACTCGCTCGGCAGTCCCTGGCTCATCCTGCCGCCTGAAGCGCGCGCTGCGTTCGATCGTCTGTCGGAGGCAGGAGTGCCGCTGCATGCCTGCGGTCTCGGTCGCGTCACGTTAGGCGTCAAGACCGGCTGCAACGCTGCGTTTGTCGTCGCGGCGGGCAGCGAACCCGTCGAACCTTCGCTCTTGCGACCAGCCTTGCGCGGCGAAGACCTGAGCGCGTGGCATACCGGTCCTCCTCGCAGGCGGATCATTTGGACGCACGGACGGAACGGTAGTGCATTGGAGCGGCTGCCGCCGTTGGCGGAGATGCACCTTGGCGCGTACCGTTACGAATTGGAGCAACGCAGCGACGCGCGCGGCGCCAGGTGGTGGACGCTGTTTCGCACGGACACGGCGCGCACGGACATGCCGCGGGTCGTGTGGGCCGACCTTGCGCGTGTGCCGCGGGCCGCGGTGCTGCGCGCCGGTGATCCAACCGTGCCGCTGAATACGTGTTATGCGCTGCGCTGCCGGGACGATCTCGATGCGTTGACGCTCGCGGCGTTGATCAACTCACCGCTCGCGGCGGCGTGGCTTCGTGCGCTCGCCGAGCCGGCGCGCGGTGGTTATCGCCGACTGCTGGCGTGGACGATGGCGCTCTTGCCGGTGCCCGACGACTG
The DNA here is from genome assembly GCA_036555845.1 of Gemmatimonadaceae bacterium. Taxonomy (GTDB): domain Bacteria; phylum Gemmatimonadota; class Gemmatimonadetes; order Gemmatimonadales; family Gemmatimonadaceae; genus DASYRX01. The sequence continues at coordinate 1,586 of DATBKN010000363.1, forward strand.
GGTTCGAGCGCGTGACGTGCTCGGCTCGTTAGGCGCCCGTGCGATGCAGGGTTACGAAGTCGCGCCCGCGGACCTCTTCGATGCCGCTTGTTCCGCCTATCGCATCCGGCCAGCCACTGTCGCGCCGCTGTGCGACTGGATGTGTGCGACGTAAACCGCTCAGCGCTGAGTCACGAGCTCCGCGTGGCGCTGCGTCGCGTAGCCCACGATCACGCCGACGAGTGAACCGGGAAGCAGGATCTGCCAGTAATATCCCGGCTGCCCCGAGGCCACATTCATCCACACGACGCCCGCGGCCAGGAGAAAGCCGACGAACAGGCCGAAGACGATGCCTAACGGCAACGACTTGACCTTGCGCGCGAAATAGCCGATCAAAAACCCGGCAAGCAGGCCCTTGAAAGTCGATCCGAGCACGATCGACATGATCTGTGGCGCTGTCTCGGGTGCGGAGGCGAGCGCTGTCAAACCGTCGAAGATTCCGAGTACGCCGCCAAGGATCGTTCCGTAGAGTGGCTTTTTCATTGAACCGTGATCAAAGAAGTGAGATGAGTCGTGCCTACTGTGCTCTTTACGCGTGCCGCCAGAATCATTTAGACGAAGGTCTTAGGTCTTACCTCTTAGGGTGTGGTCGTCGCCTGCCAGAGTATGAGAGCCAGTCGCACAACGAGATAGGCGGCGACGATCAGCACCAGAGTGCGATGCCGGCGATAGAGCCTGAGTGTCTGTTCCACGAAATTCTCGCGGTGCGCAAGGACGCGTTCAGCCGCGAGAAACCGAAGCACGTCTTTAGCGAGGACCTCGGCATCGGCATAGCGTCCCGCCGGATCGGCGCTCGTCGCCTTGCGCAGGATGGCCGCCAACGGGCGCGGCGTCCCGCGCGTGGAGCTGAGGGACAGCATCTGCGTCAAGAGCATGCCTAACGAATAGACATCGGCGCGTGCATCGACGTCCGCCGAATCCCCGCGCGCCTGCTCCGGCGCCATGTAGCCGCGCGTGCCCACGACCGCGCCCGCCATGGTGTCGATCTCGCCCTCGGCGTTGTGCGCAGTCGCTTCCGCCGTGTCGCGCAGCGCGGACCACTTGGAGACACCCCAATCCAGGACGAGCACCTCGCCGAACTCGCCGACCATGACGTTTTGTGGCTTCACGTCGCGATGCACAAAGCCGCGACTGTGGGCGAACGCCATGGGCTCGCAGATGCGAATGAAAAGCCGCAGAATCTCGGCCTGACTGGTGCCTCGCACGACGTCATCGAGCGGGCGGCCGTGAACGAGCTTCATCGTATAGTACGGGCGACCGTCGGCCAGCACGCCGACATCGTGCACCGGGACGATGCCGGGGTGTTCGAGGCGGGCGAGCGTACGCGCCTCTTGCGTTAGGCGCGCCGCGAGATCGCCGCTGTCGGCGCCGACGTGCAGCACCTTGAGCGCGACGTCGCGCTTGAGAAGAACATCCCGCGTGCGGTATACGGCGCCCATCCCACCGCGCCCAATTCGCTCCAGCACGAGATAGCGCGCAGGATCAGGCTCTGGACGCTCGGCCGCGTCACGCAAGCGACGCAGCGCGTCGTCGCTCAAGCCAGGTGGCGAGCTCGGAGCCGTCACTCGTCGAACCCAAAGAGATCGCGCACCTCGTCGCGGAATTCGGCGTCCGTCGCTGTGAGCGCGCGCACGCGCTCGAGCACGATGCTGCGGAATTCGCGTCGCGTGGCGGCGAGATAGTTCGTCACCTGCGAAGTCGTTAGGCCCAGCTCGCCGGCTAACGCAGCGTAGCTGACGCTCCGAGCGGTCGCTCCCTCCGCCAGATCATAGCGAACGAAGATGTCGTAGTGGACAGCGTGACCCGGACGCGCACAGCGCCGGCGCAGCTCCTCGAGCGACGCACTGAAAATCGCGCGCACCCATTCGCGGGCGAAGAAGCGCTCGAAGTCGTCCGGCGGAGTCGCGTGTGCGAGCTCGGCTTCTGCCGTCGCATAGTCGAGCGACACGTGCTCGGCACCGCCGCCGCGCTTCAAACGCTGCGCCGCCTGACGCTCGTTTGCGGCGAACGCGTCGACGCACGTGCGCAGAAACGTGCGGAAGCGCGCGCGCCGCGAGTCGAAACGAGCGAAGTAGTCACGCTCGAACGCGCGACCGAAGAAACCCTGCGTCGCATCCTCGGCGTCCTCCGGGACCAGCCGCCACCGCAGACGCAGGTACTTGTAGACCGGGCGCCAATACGCCTCGACGAGCGCGCCGAACGCGCGCTGGCGCAGCGCGGAATCATCGGCCTTGAGCGCCTCGACGACGGAGGGCCGCGTGAGGGGAAAGGCAGCTTCGCTCACGGCGCAAATATGGCATTCGAATGCTGTCGCGCGCATCAATCCGGTACGGAACGGCGTCACAAACGCCGTAGCGTGGCGTCATGGTCCGGCGATGCGCCGCTGCTGTCGTACATGAGTTACTGCCGGCAACGGCCGTTCGAGCGCATATAGCCCACGCGCTGCTTCCTCCGCCTAACGAGCGCACTACCCGGCTGGGCGTGGTGACGCTGCAGCCGCATCAGTTGCTCGGGGTACGGCGTCTGCTTGACGTGATCAAACGACACGGCGGCGCACTTCTGGCCGACGAAGTCGGACTCGGCAAGACGTACACCGCTTTGGGAGTGGCGCGCCATTTCGAACGGGCCGAAGTGGTGGCGCCGGCAGCGCTGCGCGCGATGTGGCACGAGGCAATGTCACGCGCCGAGGTTCCCATGGAATTCGTGTCCAGCGAGTCACTCAGTCGCGTTGGCGGCGATCAGAGCAACGCTGATCTCGTGATCGTGGACGAGGCGCACTGGTTTCGAAATCGAGCGACCAAGCGCTATGCACGGATCGCGCGACGCTACAGGAACGCGGCGTTTCTGCTCTTGTCGGCAACGCCGTTGCACAACCGTCCAGCAGACCTCGGCGCGCTCTTCGCGCTGGTTCTGGGCGAGCGCGGCGATCGCCTAACGCCGCATGACATAGCCTCGCTCGCCGTTCGCCGCGGACGTAGCGACGTCGCGATCGAAGCGTCGCTTCCGCGGGTCGTGCCCACAAAATGGCGGCGCGTACGGTGCGATCCGCGTGTTGTTGCTGCCCTGGAGAAGCTGGAAGCGCCAATTCCGGTGCGACATGGTGACGTCGCGCTGCCTTTGCTGCGTCTCACGTTGCTGCATCGCTTGAGCTCGAGCCACGCAGCACTTCGTGAGACGCTCAAACGGCTGCTGGCCCGCGCGCTCGCGCTGCTCGATGCTGCGAACGCGGGTTGCTATCCAACGACGAGCGAGTTGCGCGCGTGGCTCGTCGCCGATGGAGCAATTCAACTCGCGTTCCCAGAGCTCGTGGTCCAGGCGAGCGATCAGAGCGAGGCAATTTCGCGCGCAGCCATCGAACGCCACATCGCTTCTGTTCGGGCGGCAATCGCAGCAGTCGACGCCGCGCCTGACCAGGATGCCTTACGGGCCGGATTTCTAATCCAACTGAGGCGACGATTCCCGACGGCGCGCATTGTCGCATTCTCACAGTACGATGCGACGGTGAGAGCGCTGGCGCGCGGGCTCGCTCGTCAGGCGGGTGTTGCGGTGCTCAGTGCAAAAGGCGGTCGGATTGCGAGCGGTCGCATCTCGCGCACTGAAGTGCTGCAACAGTTCGATGCCACGCACGTCGGTCGCCGCGTCAGCGACGCGATGCAAATACGCGTCCTGCTGACCACCGATTTGCTCAGCGAAGGTGTGAACCTGCATAACGCGCAGGTCGTCGTGCACCTTGACCTACCATGGACTGCCGCGCGTTTGGAGCAGCGCGTCGGCCGGCTCAGTCGCATCGGATCGCCGCACGAGCGCGTGTACGTCTTCGGGTTCGCTCCGCCGCAAGCGCTGGAGCACGCACAACGCAATGTTGCTCGGCTTCGCACGAAATGGCGTGCGGGTCGCCGACGCTTTGGCGAAAGTGCGCTTCTGCTCAACGAGGCGGTCGTCAGATCGCCGCGAGGAGCGAACAACACGGCGCACGCAAAAGCCGGGGAGGAATTGCAGCGGCTCCTCATACACTGGTTAGGCAGCCCTCACGGCCAGTTACCGATTGCCAGCACGGGGCCCGTCGTAGCACATGTCGTTTGCCCGGATCTCGCGCAACCAATCGCGTTGCTACTGCTGCGAACGCCGACTGGGCCGCTGCTAGCTGCGATCGACCGAGCGAGGGAGATGAGCGTGCACCCGGGTGTCGTGTTGAGCGTCGCTCAGCGCCTCTCGCAGTGCGACGATGCTCCCTCCGCACGCGGCGAAATCGCTCAGATCCTGCGGCGCGGGAAGCGCTACCTGGCGCGACGTCGCGGCGCGGAGGTGGCCCGTAGCGGCGCTGCCGGCGCTGTGAGCGCCGCGCTGCAAACGCGCATTGCTCGGACGCTCGCCCGATTGCCACGCAGTGTGCGTCCGGAAGCCGTGAGCCTGGCGGCCGCACTGCGAGTGGCGATAGGCAGCGCGCGGTCAGCAGGCGATCATGCGCTTCTCGCGGAGAAAGCCGCGCGGCTGCTGAAGATCGAGACAGCAGAACCTATGCGCTGGCTGGTTCTGGCTTATGCGGAAATTGGGATGTCTTTCGCCGATCGTGCGCCAGAGCACGAGCGCCGGGCAACTTGGGGCTTGGAAGCCGTCCTCATCGGCTCATGACGCGCTATTATTGCCCTCGTGCTGAGTCCCCCGCCCCAGCTGCCCGCGTCCTCTTTCGCCGTCCTCTTCGACCTCGACGGGACGCTGATCGACAGCGTCGAGCTGATTCTCACATCGGCTCGTTATGCGTTCGCCGATCGCGACGGCCCGCGCCCAACCGATGCCGAGTGGGTCGTGGGACTCGGAACGCCGCTCATCACTCAATTCCGCGAGTGGGCTCGCGACGAAGACGAAGTGGCGCATCTCGTGGCGCGCTATCGCGAATATCAGATGGCGCATCACGACCGCCTAACGAAACCATACGCCGGCATGCGCGAAGCGCTGGACCAGCTGCGCGCCACGGGCTTCCAGCTCGGCATCGTCACCAGCAAGCTCAACGCTCTGGCTCGGCGCGGGCTCGTCTGCACGGGAATCGACGGACACGTCGAATGCATCGTGGGCTGCGACGACACGACAAAGCACAAACCCGATCCCGAACCAGTGTTCGTCGCGCTCGCCAGGCTTGGAATCCCCGCCGAGCGGGCCGCGTTCGTGGGCGACTCACCCTTCGACATAGCCGCCGGAAACGCCGCCGGCGTGTATTCCGTAGGCGCCCTGTGGGGCCCGTTCCCCCGGAGCGACCTCGAGCGGGTAGGGGTAGGAGCAGGCGTAGGGGTAGGTTCAGGGGCGCGAGCGTTCGCGGGACGCCCGGAGGATGTCCCCAGGGTTATCGCAGACTGGGTTCAAGGCCTTGCTGCGATGGTGGATGCGCCGCCGCCGTCGGGCATGAATCGCGCCGAGGCGGCTCAAACCATTTAGCACCGGCTGGCATCTTATCCCGTGAGCATTCGGGAACCGGCCGTACGGATGACGGTGGCACCTCTGGCACGGGACGACGTTTCGCAGGACGAATTCGATTCGACCACGGACGTCGCACTGGCGGCGGCGGGCGATCGTCAAGCGTTCGAGCGGATATACCGGACACACGTGAACCGGGTGTTCTCGGTATGTGTTCGTATGAGCGGCGACCGAGTGCTCGCAGAAGAGCTCACGCAGGACGTGTTCGTACGAGCTTGGGCGAAGCTGACTCTGTATCGCGGTGAAAGCGCATTCTCTACCTGGTTGCATCGCTTGGCGGTCAATGTGGTCCTCAATGCACGCAAGACCGAAGGGCGGCGGAGAGGACGCTTCGCGGCGACGGCAGAAGGTGAGGATCCAGATGATGCGATGCCCGCTCTCGCACGAACAGCACCAGCCGGGATCTCGATCGATTTGGAAGCAGCAATAGCACTACTGCCACCAGGTGCGCGTCGAGTCTTCGTTCTGCATGACGTCGAGGGTTACAAGCACGAAGAGATTGCAACGATGCTCGAGATCACGTCGGGCGGAAGCAAGGCGCAACTTCACCGTGCACGAATGCTGTTGCGGGAGGCACTGGAGCGATGACTGTAGCGATGATTGATTGCCGGCGTTTTGATGATGTGCTCTCCGATTACCTGGAGAACACGATCTCGCTGCCTTTGCGCGCAGCGATGGATGGCCACGTCGCGTCATGCGCTCGATGCTCGGGCTTGCTCGCCGATGTGCGTTCAATCGTAGACAGAGCTGGAGCACTTCCTGAGCTCAAGCCTTCGCGTGATCTCTGGCCCGACGTCGCAGCACTTCTCGATTCTCCTGTTGTACCGATCAGCGCAGCGCCAAGCGCGCGCCGATTCCGCGTCCCAACCTGGGTAGGATTGGCAGCCGCCGCCGCTGTACTCATCGTCGTCACGTCAGTCGTGACGCATCGGTGGGTGACGAACGGCGATGCACCCACTCCGACAGTCGCAGCGATACCGACCGTGCAAGCGCCGCAGCCAGAGTCGTTAGGTACTGCTGTCAGTTCAATTCCTAAGTCACCCACGTCGCCGAGTGTGCCTGCGACCGAACGCACGCGCGTCAGCGCGGCTGTCACTTATGGCCGAGAAATCGCGCGGCTCGAAAGCTTCGTGCGGCAACGCGGCGACGCGCTCGATCCGACGACGAAAGCAATTATCGAGAACAGTATGCGCATCATCGATAGCGCGCTCATCGAGGTGCGCGCGGCACTCGCGCGCGATCCGGCGAGTCGCTTCTTGACGGATCAAGTCGATCAAACTTTGGAAAAGAAGATGGAGCTGCTGCGCACAGTGAGTCTGCTCGCCGCTCGCTCATAAAGGAAAGAACACACATGAAAGCTCACATGCGATCGCTTTTCACGGCTGCCGCCTTTCTCGTCGCCTTCCCTGCTTGTGGGCAGGCGCAGTCGACCGAGCGCCGCATCGAACGCACGGTCGAACGCCTCGTCGAAACGGCCACTCGGATGGCAGAACGGGTGGGTGACGAAGTCGCCCGTCAGTTCGAGGACTGGGATAAGAAGGATCGGCGGAGTCGGCGATCGCGCGACGACCGCTGGGACGTCGATCAGGACTTCATCTCTCGCATCGACACGACGATCGCATTCTCGCCTAACGGCACTGTCGACCTGTCGACGATTTCAGGCGAGATCATCGTGACGGGATGGTCGCGTAACGAAGCGCGCATCAAGGCATCCAGCGAGCGCGGCCAGCTGCGCTTCTCGGCCTCGTCGTCACGCATCATGATCGAGACGGAATCTCGCCGCGGCCGCATGGGTGAGACGCGTTACGAGCTGAGCATCCCGCAGGGCGCGCGCGTGATTCTGCAGTCGACGAGTGGCGACATCACCTCGAAAGACGTGAATGGTCCCGCCGACGTGCGAACGACGAGCGGTGACATCGTTCTCCAGGGCGCGAGTGGTCACGTGCAGATTTCGACGACCTCCGGCGACATACAGGCGTCGCGCCTGAAAGGCGACGTCGAAGTCGACGCGGTGAGTGGCGAGTTCGATGTCGAAGACGTGGAAGGATCGATCCGCGTGGAAACCGTGAGCAGTGACATCGTTCTTCGTGACATCAAGGTGCGTGAAGCCACAGCTTCCACAGTCAGCGGCGAAGTCGTGTACGACGGCGCTATTGCAAAGGATGGCCGCTACGACCTGCGATCGCACTCAGGGAGTGTCACCGTGCGCATTCCGGCCAACGCCAGCGCGCATTTCCAGGTCGAGACGTACAGTGGTGAGCTCGATTCCGACTTTCCGATCACGTTGATGCCTGGCGATCGTAGCCGTCAGCGGCCGCGTCGCTTTGAATTCAATATTGGTAGCGGCGACGCACGCATCATCGCCGAGACCTTTAGCGGCGACATCCTCCTCGAACGCGCGGGCACATCGCGTTAGGGACATGCTCATGAATACAACTTCTCGTTTGACGTACACGCGCGCGCTTGCGCCGCTGCTCGGAATCATGCTGGTCGCATCGATCGCCGGTGCGCAGCGCCGTTCCTCTCAGGATTTCTCATGGGAAGGAACGATTCCGTCGGGACGGCGGCTTTATGTGCGCAATCTGAACGGCTCGATCAACGTGCAGCGCGCCACAGGTGACAAGGCCGAAGTGACGGCGGTCAAGCGCTGGCGTCGCGGCGATCCGGCCGACGTGAAGATCGAAGCGACGAAGGTCGGCTCCAACGGGCAGGACGTACTGGTTTGCGCTGTCTGGACGGAGCGCACCGAGTGCGACGAAGACGGCTACGACATGCGCAACGACCACGACCGGTGGCGTGGCGATCGTGACAACCGCAACGACGTCTCTGTCGAGTTCACCGTTAGGCTGCCGGCCGGCGTCAAATTGGTCACGAGCACAATCAACGGCAGTCTCGAGATCGAAGGCGCGACGTCGTCAGTCGAGGCTTCCACGGTGAACGGCGAGATTCACGCCGCGTCGACAGGCGGGCCGGTGCAAGCGTCTACTGTCAACGGTAGCATCGAAGTACGCATGCGTGAGATGGGCAGCGAGCCGCTGGATTTCTCGACTGTGAACGGCTCCATCACTGTGTACGTGCCGGATGACATCAACGCCGAGCTGGACATGCGGACTGTGAATGGCCGCGTTAGCTCTGACTTCCCGCTTACCATTAGCGGGCGCATCAACCCAAGGCATTTGCGGGCTACGCTCGGAAAGGGGGGGCAGAGGCTCGAGTTCAGCACCGTGAACGGGTCGGTAGAACTGCGAAAGAACTAGGCGTAGGGGTAGGCGTAGGGGTAGGAAACAGCTGAACCCCTATCCCTATCCCTATCCCTATCGCTCGCAAGTTCATCGCGAACTATGGAGGACGGTCGAGGTATATTTCGACGTCCTCTTTTTCACGTTCGGAGCTCTCGCAAAATGGGAATCAGTTATCGCCAGATGGCCGGTGCCGGTGTCGTGGTCCGCACAGGAGCGGAGCGCGCCACTCTGGTCAGACGGACGTACCTGTTGGTGTTGGCATCGGTTGTCGTCACGATGATAGGTGCCGGCTTTGGATTGTCGCAGCCGCAGCTGATGGGCGCAGTTGCTCGGCATCCGTTCATCTCATTCATCCTTCTTCTCGCG